>DATJXP010000048.1:0-8217 GCA_035500035.1 Candidatus Acidiferrum sp.
GCGGACTGTGGCTGTTGTTGTTGGCACCGTGCTGGCTGCTGTACCGGCGCACGCTGCTGCACGTGCGGGAGTTGCTGTGAGCACGGCGACCCTCATCACGCTCGATGGCATCAGCAAGCGCTATCAGAGCTATGCGCGCGACATCGATCGTGTGCTGGAGATTCTTACCGGCAAGCCGCGCCACCAAGTCTATGATGCGTTGCAACCGCTCAGTTTGCAGGTGGCCAGCGGCGAAGTCATCGGCGTCATCGGCAAGAACGGCGCCGGCAAGAGCACGCTGTTGAAAATCCTCGCCGGGACGCTGCAATCTTCCACCGGCACGGTCGCCATCAAGGGCCGGGTGTCGGCGATACTCGAGCTGGGTGCCAGTTTCCATCCGGAAATGACCGGCCACGACAACGTGTATCTCACCTGCGCCATCCAGGGACTCAGCCGGCGCGAGACCGAAGCCGCCTACGACGCCATCGTCGAGTTCGCCGGCATCGGCGAATTCATGCAGCGGCCGGTCAAGACCTATTCCAGCGGCATGGTGATGCGGTTGGCGTTCTCGCTGGCCACCAACGTCAACCCCGACATTCTCATCGTTGATGAAGCGCTGTCGGTCGGCGACGGCGAGTTTGCGCGGCGTTCGTTCGACCGCATCATGGATTTCCGCAAGAACGGCAAGACCATCTTCTTCTGTTCGCATTCGTTGTATCAAGTGGAAGCGCTATGCGATCGCGTGTTGTGGCTCGATCACGGGCGTCTGCGCAGCGAAGGCGAACCGGCCAGGGTCATCACCGAGTACGGCGAGTTTCTGCAACGAGAAGTCGCCGAGCAAACGGCTCACGCGCAGGCGCACGCCGTAGCGGCACCGACATCCATGGCCGCGGCAAGCACGGCCGACGTGCCGCGTGTAACCGGTGTCAACGTACGCGTCGATGGCCATCAGGCGAAAGTGCACAAGGTGCAAAGCAGCAAGAGTCTGGTGGAGATCGAAGTGGATTTTCGCGCACCGGCGGCATTGCCGGTGCCGAGCGTCGCCATCGTCATCCTGAGCGGCGATGGTCGTGTCATCGCCAGCGCCGGTACCGTCAACGATGGCATCGCGCTGCAACGTACGGCCGATCAGGCCGGCAAGGCCACGCTGGCGTTGCCTGCATTTCCGCTATTGAAGGGAGGCTACTTCATCGATGTTTACCTGATGTGCGAGCGTGGCTTGATGGTTTACGAACGCGTGCGACAGGTAGCGGAACTGAATGTCGAGCAGCGCAGCCTGGAGCCCGGTATCGTCAGCCTGCCGCATCAGTGGACTGTGCGCTGAGAAGCGGATTAACTGCCCTGATAGCCGAAGCGGCTGACCGCTTCGGCTTCCGCCGCCAGCACGCGGGCGGTCAGCTCGGGCGTGAACTCCGCCGGAAACCGTTGTTTGTCGCTGGCATTGGCCGGCGGCAATGCGCGGATCGCCGCTGCGTCGAAACCTTCGCCCGCCAACTGCAGCGCGCGGATCAAGTCGTCGGTCAGGGATTCGTATTTGCCGATGAAGTCGATCTCCTGGCCCGGCGGGCCGACAAAGTCGCGCAGGCTGCGACTGTAGATGCCGGGCATCGTCGTCAGAACCGCGTCGACGAAAGCGGCGAAATCGTCGCGGCGGCAGGCCTGGTCCAGCGCGTTGAGCGGATCCCAACCGTAAGTCATCTTGAACTGCCAGTAGGAGCGATAGAGATTCAGCGGGTGACGCACGAAGGCGAATTTGAACTTCTCCGGACATGGGCACTGCGCCAGCGTCGGATGCTGATTGGCGCCGTCGGTAAACGGATGACACTCAATGCCGGCGGCTTCGATCGCGCGTTTGACCCAGGTGCCGCCGGTCTTTGGCACATGCAGAAAGCAGGAACGGGGCAGGATCAACACGAGCGAACTCCGACGAAACGACAGCGCCATGATACCCTTGCTGTTCCCTTGGTGTCCGGCAGAGATCCGCGTGGAACCGGCAATCCCAGCACTCGCTACCCAACGCTTCCGCCTCGCGGAAATCCGGCCTGATGACGCCGGTGACGTGCGGCAGTTGTTCGAACGCATCTTCAACAAACCGATGTCGGCTGCCTTTTGGGACTGGAAATACCGGCAAAGCGGCGGCTGCGGCATCGGCGTGTGGGATCGAGACATACTGGTCGGCCACTATGGCGGCACCGGCGTCACCGTGCTGTTCGAAGGCCGGCCGGTGCCGGCCGTGCAAGTGTGCGACGTGATGGTCGATAACCGCGTGCGTCACGTCGCGCGGCGGCTCAGTCCGTATTTTCTGGCGACCAGTACGTTTCTCGAACATTTTCTCGGCCAGGGTCAGCGCTACTTGCTCGCCTACGGCTTTCCCAGCAATCGGCATCTCGCGCTCGGCGTGCACCTCGGCCTCTACGCCGAAGTGGGCACGATGAGCGAAGTGAAAATTTCCGCACCGCAGCCACGCATCGGCGACTGGCTTTATCGCTGGCAGCCGCTGACGATCGACGATACTGCGCAGTGGCAGGGGCAAGTGGAACGATTGTGGCAAGCGATGGCGCAATCACTGCCGGCGGCGGCGATGGTGGTCAAGAATGCCGCGCGCTTGAATTACCGGTACTTGCAGAATCCGGAACAGCGCTACCACCTGTGGCTGCTCACTCGGCGGCTGACCGGCACGCCATTGGCGTTGGTCGTGGTGAAGGAGGAAGCCGAACGCATTCTGGTGATGGATGTCATCGGCGATCGCCGTCGTCTCGAAACAGTGCTGCGCATGACGTCAGTGGAAGCGAACCGGCGCTGGCAAAAACCGCTGATGTTCTGGTTGAGCACAGTGCAGGCCGATACGCTGGATTTGCCGGGGATCGAGCAGACACCTTTGCCCATCAGCACACCGGCCAACATCTGGACCGACAGCCCGGCGCCGGAGCGATTGCGCGATCGCTGGTGGCTTACCGCAGGAGATACCGATTACCTATGATGTTGCAGGAATCACAGCTGGTCCCGTACGCCGCCGATGAACTGCCGTGCCTGAGTGGCCCGTGGTTGGTGATTGCGCCTCACGCGGATGACGAAAGCATCGGCATGGGCGGTACGCTGGCCAAGGCCGTGCGTGCCGGCATCCCGTGCGATCTGCTGGTGTTGACCGACGGTGCGCTCGGCGGCAGTACGGACAACCTGGTACAGGTGCGGCAGCAGGAAGTGCGTGCCGCGGCACAGTGTCTTGGCCTGCGTAGCGTCGACTTTCTGAATCAGCCGGATCGTGGCTTGGCGCCGACGCCGGCGCTGGTACAACTGTTGGCGGCGCGCATCGCTGCGACAAAACCGGCGGCGGTGTTCTTCCCCGCCGTGCAGGAGTTTCATCCCGATCACCGCGCGGCGACGCTGCTGGTGTGGCAAGCGTTGCAATTGCTGGGTGCGATGGCACCGGCGGCAATCGCCTACGAAATCACTACGCTGAGCCCGATCAACTGCCTCATCGACATCACTGATTGCATGCAGGCCAAGGAACGCGCCGTTGCCCTCTACGCCAGCCAGCTGGGAGAACAGCCATACCTGGTGTTGGCGCAGGCGTTGAACCGGCTGCGCACGCTGACGTTGCCGCCGCAAGTGCAATGGGCCGAAGGATTCTATCGGTACAGTCGCGATGAACTTGCGCTAGGTCCGGGCGAGTGGGCCGCGCGACGTATGGCCGCCATGCTGGCGCCGTAACGAGCAGGAGCGCCTGTCAGTTCCGCGAACGCGGGTATCCGCAGTTACGGCGACAATGCTGGCGCATTGAGTTGATTGCTGGCCTGCTCCAGATCGCTCGCCGACAGCGTGCCGGCTTCGCGCAACAGCACCAATGAGTAGCGGATGTAGTCGTAACGTGCTTGCTGCAAGTCGCGCTGCGCGTGGAACTGATCGCGCAAGGCGTTCAACACATCGACGCTGGTGACGGTGCCGAGTTCGAAGCCACGCTTCATCGCGGTATATGAAGTCGAGGTGGCGTCCAGCAGCTTGCGGGCGGCATCGATGCGCGACTCGCCGGACTTCACCTTGAAATAGGCAGTGCGGGCCCGGTCCTGTACATCCAGCACGGTTTGCTTCAGCTGGGCATCGGCAGTGTTGCGTTGGCTTTCGGCTTCGCGCACCAGCGCGCGGTTGCTGCCGCCGGCAAACAGCGGAATCTGGAAATCGACACCGACATAGCCGTTGTCGGTTTGGGTGCCCAGTGAAACGTTGTTGTAACCGACGTCGGAGCGCTGGCGCCCGGCAATCAGCGACACTTTCGGCATATAGGCGCCTTCGCGTATCGATATGCCTTTGTCGGCAGCTTGCAAGGCAAAGCGCGCGGCTTCGATCTGCTTGTTGTTGGCCCGCGCTTTTTGCATCCACTCTTCCTGTGAACCCTGCAACGGAACGACGGGCGCGGCATCGGGCAGTCGTTTGAGCGGACCGACGTCGAGGTTGCTGTTCGCATGCAGTGATTCTCGCGCGATGTTGAGATCGCTCTGCGCCACGACCAACTGCGCTTGCGTAGCGGCCAGCTGGGCCTGGCCATGATAAAGGTCGGTGATCTTCGCCAGCTGCAAGTCGTACATTTTCTGGATGCCGTTCACCTGGTTGGTGATGGCTTCCAGTTCGGACTTCATCGAGGCCAGCGCATCTTCCGCTTGCAACACCGTCAGGTAGTTGTCGGCAATGACGGTCAGTGTCAGCGCCAATTGTGCGTAGTACTGGGATTCGTACTGGTTGTCTTGCAGCGAAGCCTGCGAGCGGGAGGCAAAGGCCTGCCAGTTGAACAGCACCTGGCTCAGCTGCAGCGAGTAGTTCTGGCCGCTGTAGTCCTGTTTGGGGCCGCCGACGTTGTAGGCGTAGGTGTTTTGAGTCACATTGGCGCCGGCATTCACCTGCGGCAACATCTGGCCGGTGGCATAGCGCAAGCGTGCATCGGCGGCATGCCACTGCTCTTCCGCTGCCTTGATCGCCGGGCTGTAGTTGATGGCGGCGGTAAAGAAGTCCTTCAGCGTGGTGCCTGGTTGATCGTCGGCAAAGACAAAACCCGTAGAAGACGACAGCGCCAACGCCAGAGCCAGCGGTTTGAATTTCAACATCGTCAATCTTCCCTCAGGCTGCGCGCCATCGAATCCGTCAGTGGCCGCATGATGTACTTCAACAGCGTGCGGGAACCGGTGGTGATGAACACTTCAGCCGGCATGCCGGGCACCAGTACTTCGCCGTTCAGGTTCTGCAGCGATTCCGGAGTCAACTCGATACGGGCGAGGTAATAGCTCGCACTGGCACCGTTGGCGCCTTGCTCGGTAATCGCGTCGGCTGACAACGAAATCACCTTGCCTTCCAAGTTGGGCACCTTGCGGCTGTTGAGCGCCGACATGTGAATCTTGGCCATCTGCCCCACTTTGACGATATCGATGTCCAGCGGTGTCACCTTGGCTTCGACGATCAGCTCGTCGCTCTGCGGCACGACCTCGGCCAGGATGACGCCGGCGGGAATGACGGTGCCTGGCGTGTGCACTTTCAGGTTGTTGATCACGCCGTTGTCGGGTGAACGCACTTGCGAGCGCTCGACGGCATCGGCCAGCGCCGTAATGCGCTCGCGCAAGTCCTTGATCTGTGTCTGCACATCGGACAATTGGGCCGCCACTTCAGTCTGGTTCTTGTTTTGCAGTTGCAGCACTTGCAGTTTGGCTTCGCCGATCTGGATCTTGCTCGCGGCGATGGCAGAGGTAAGATCCGCCGCTTCCCCGGACGTCATCGCCTGGGAGCGTTCGAGATCGCGCAAATGAGTTTTGTCGGCGAACCCTTCTTTCAGCAACGCTTGGTAGTCCTTGATCTCGTCCTGTAGCATTTTCAACAGATCGGATTTGCTGTTGCGCAGATCTTCCTGGCCACCAATGCGTGATTGCAGTTCATCGACGCGCTGCTGATAAACCTGGATTTCGCCAGTCAGGGCCGAGATGCGGGTTTTGAATACGTGGTCCTGGGCATCGA
The DNA here is from genome assembly GCA_035500035.1 of Candidatus Acidiferrum sp. Lineage (GTDB taxonomy): Bacteria > Pseudomonadota > Gammaproteobacteria > Pseudomonadales > Pseudohongiellaceae > CAILUG01. The sequence goes on from DATJXP010000048.1 coordinate 5,974, forward strand.
TTTCGGTACGTGCCAGCGGATCATCGCGCGACAGCTCGGGCGGATAGGTGACGGAGTTTTTATTGTCGCGCTCGGCGATGAGACGAGCCTCCTGCGCCAATCTTGCCTTCAGCTGTGCAGTCAATGAGCCGAGTTGCGATTTGGCCTGCGTATCATCGAGTACGACGATCACATCGCCTGCTTTCACGCGATCGCCGTCGTGTACTTTCACTTCCTTGATGATGCCGCCCTCGAGATGCTGCACCGGCTTCTTGAACGATTTGACCGTGACAATGCCAGCCGCGTGCGAGGATCCATCGATCGGGGCCAGTACCGACCATAACCCGAAAATGCCGAACACCACGAACAGGATGATCTGACCGGTCCGTTTCGCGGAGCGGAATTCGCGCTCCATATCCATCGAGCCAGTGTCTACATCCAGAATGGTTTCCAGACGACTCACTGCACGGTGGCCAGGTGGGTGTTTGGACGGTTTGTTGATGAGTACTTCGCTGTTGTCGGTCACGATGGGATTCCTATTAATTGCGCTCAGGCAGCGCTGCCGAGTCGCTGGGCGCTTTGTTGCGTCAGCTGCGCCAGGATTTGTTCGCGCTGGCCAAAGCTCAAGACTGCGCCGTCTTTCAAGACGACCACTTTATCGACGACGGACAATATCATCGTGCGGTGACTGATGATGATGACGGTACAACCCTGTGCCTTGACGCGCTGGATGGCCGCGACCAGTTCGCGCTCGCCCTGATCGTCGAGATTGGAGTTGGGCTCATCCAGCACGAGCAGTTTGGGCATGCCGTAAAGCGCGCGCGCCAAACCAATGCGCTGGCGTTGGCCGCCGGACATTACGCCGCGAGTGCCGCCAATCACCGTGTCGTAACCTTCGGGCTGGCGCAGGATCATTTCGTGCACGCCGGCCATCTGCGCGGCCTCGACGATCTTGTCGGGATCGCGCTCGCCGAAGCGGCAGATGTTGTCGGCGATGGTGCCGTCAAACAGTTCGATGTCCTGCGGGAGATAGCCGATATAGGGGCCGAGATCATCGCGATTCCAGCTGGTGATGTCGGCGCCGTCAAGCCGCACTTTGCCGCTGATTGGTGGCCAGATGCCGAGGATGGCGCGCGCCAGCGTCGATTTGCCGGAAGCGCTGGGGCCGATCACGCCGAGGATCTCGCCGGCGATGATCTGCAGACTTACGTTCTTGAGCACCGGTGCTTTCGCGCCGGGTGGCGTGACGTAAATTTGCTCGAGCGACAAACTGCCCAGCGGTGCCGGCAACTTCATGCGTTCCGGTTCCGGTGGGCTCATCTGCAGCAATGCGCACAACCGTTCGTATTGCGCGCGAGCGGTCGAGAAGTTTTTCCAGGTTCCCACCAGCAGATCGATCGGTGCCAGTGCGCGTCCGAGCAGCAGCGAGCCGGCAATCATCGCACCGCCGGAAACCTGGTGTTCCAGCGCCAACCACGCGCCGAGGCCAAGAATCAGCGACTGTACCAACTGGCGGAAAGTTTTCGACATTGCCGACAGGAAGCCGGCCATCTTGCTGGCTTGCGTTTGCAGGCGCAGTACGTCGTCGCTGTATTGCATTTGTTTCTTGCGGATGCTGGTGGTCATGCCCATCGCTTCGATGACTTCGGCGTTTTGCAGGCCGTTGTTCAGATGAGTGACGGATTTGCCCATTTCGGCGTTGGCATCCTTGAGCCGGCCCGAGGTGGCGATGTCGGTGATATAAGTGAACAGCGACATGACGATCACCGCCAGGACAGTGACCAAGGCATACGCCGGATGAAACAGGTAGAGGACTATCAGGTAGATCGGAAACCACGGCGCATCGAAGAACGCGAAAATGCCGTTGCCGGTCAGGAATTGGCGCAGGCTGGTGAGGTCGCCGATCGCTTGGGCGCTGGCCTTGCTGTTGGGGTTCAACAAGGCCATCTTGAAGGACGCATTGAACACGCGATCGCGCAGACTGGTTTCGATGCGATTGCTGGCGAACACCAGCAAGTAGGAGCGCAACCACTCGAAGGCGCCTTGGGTAAGCAACAGGAAAGTGATCAACAGCGTGAGCGCGCCGAGCGTGGAATAACTGCCGCTGGAAACCACTTTGTCGTACACCAGCATCATGTACATCGTCGGCGCCAGATACAGGATGTTGATGGCCGCACTGAAAGCGCCGGCATAGATGAAATGCTCCTTGATGGCCGCGAGCGTATCCAGTAATTCCTTGGGAACGGTGAGAGGCTGAAATTTATT
>DATJXP010000049.1:0-7075 GCA_035500035.1 Candidatus Acidiferrum sp.
CGGTAGCTGGTATCGAACAGGCCGAAGCGTTCGTACACCTCGCGCCGCAGATACAGAGTCGGATGCGGCGGCATCCAGCCGCGCGCCAGCAGCCGCGGCTCGAACGCGCGGCTGCGCCAGTAGCGGATGATGCGGGCCGGACGCTCGCGATCGATATAGACCAGATCGCCGTACACGCAGTCGGCACCGGTGGCGGCAAAGGTGGCGGCGATGCGGGCGAGCACGTCGTTGGCGGCCAGCAGATCGTCGGCATGCAGAAAGCCGATGACGTCGCCGCGCGCACGGTTGAGCCCCTTGTTCAACGCATCGTAGATGCCGCTGTCGTCTTCGCTGACCAGCACCTGCAAGCGGGTGGCGTAACGCGCCAGGATGTTGAGCGTGCCGTCGGTGGAAGCGCCGTCGATGACGACCAGTTCGACGTCGGCGTGGGTCTGCGCCAGGATCGAGTCGAGCGCCGCCGCCACGGTGTCGCGATTGTTGCGGACGGCGGTGATGACGGAAATCTTCATCCGGTTGCAGTTGCCCGCGTGATCAAACAATCGCCCAGCGCCAGCACATCCATCTTCGTGCGCAGGAAGCAGTCGAGCGCCTCGACCGGCCGGCACACCACCGGCTCGTTCTCGTTGAACGACGTGTTCAGCACCATCGGCACACCGGTCAGTTCGCGGAACGCCGAGATCAGGCGGTGGTAGCGCGGATTGGCATCGCGGCTCACCGTTTGCAACCGACCGGAACCATCGACGTGCGTCACCGCCGGGATGCGCGCGCGTTGCAGCGCGCGGATCTGGAATACCTGCATCATGAACGGCACGTCGGCATCCTGCTCGAACCACTCGGCCACCGCCTCGCGCAATACCGACGGCGCGAACGGCCGGAACGACTCGCGCCGTTTGATCTTCAGATTGAGGATGTCCTTCATGTCGGCGCGGCGCGGATCGCCGAGAATGGAACGGTTGCCGAGCGCACGCGGACCCCATTCCATGCGGCCCTGGAACCAGCCGATCACGAGACCCTGCGCGATCGCTGCCGCGGTGCGGCGGCACAGTTCGCCTTCATCGCCAATGCGCTCGACCTTGCAACCCTGCGCCGCCAGTTCGCCGGCGCGCGCTGCCAGCAGCGCGTCGATTTCATCGCCGGTGGCCGCCGGACCCCAGTAGGCATGCGCCATGTGAGGCCGCTGCCGGCCACCCAACTGGTGCCACACCGTATAGGCGGCGCCGATGGCACCGCCGGCGTCGCCGGCCGCGCTTTGCACGTAGATGCGTTTGAACGGCGTCTTCAGCGCGATCTTGCCGTTGGCCACCGAATTCATGCCGCAGCCGCCGGCGACCGTGATCGCATCGAGCCGGTGGCGACGATGCAGCGTGTTGAGCAAATGGAAGAAGGCCTCTTCGTACATCGCCTGCACCGAACGCGCGAGGTTGCGATGACGTTGTTCGAGCGGCTCGTCCTTGCCGCGCGCCGGCCCCAGCAACGCCGTCAGCGCATCGGTGTACAGCGTGCCGAACACCGGGCTGCCGTTGTCCCATTCGTAGGCGATGCGTTCGCGATGGTGGCGGAACAGATCGAGATTGAGCCGGAAACCGCCATTCGGTTGCAGCAGCACGATGCGACGCATGATGTCGAGATACTCCGGCTCGCCGTACGGCGCCAGTCCCATCACCTTGTACTCGTCGCCGTAATGCGGGAAGCCGATGAACTGCGTCAGCGCCTGGTAGAAGATGCCGAGCGAATGCGGAAAATGCACGCGGTCTTCGACCGCGATACCGGTGCCGCGACCGACGCCCCACGCCGCGCTGGCGAAATCGCCGAAGCCGTCGACCGATACCGCCACCGCTTCGTCGAACGGTGACACGTGGAATGCCGACGACAGGTGTGCCACGTGGTGCTCGACCGCGTGCAACCGGCCGGTGAAACGCTGATCGGGGAACGCCTGCGCCAGGTGTTCATCGACACCGGCCCGTTTGCGCTTGTTGCGCAACCGGTCGAGCACGAAGCCGAGATCGGGCCGTTGCGTCAGCGTGTAGAAAATCTTGCGACCGAGCGAGGCGCGCGCATCCTGGTTGAGCGCGACGTGATCGACCTGCCCGAGCGTAATGCCGGCTTCCATCAGGCAATAACGGATCGCCTCCGATGGAAATCCCGCCCAGTGCTTGATGCGGCGGAAACGCTCCTCTTCGGCAGCTGCCACCAACCGGCCATCCTGCAGCAGGCAGGCAGCGGAATCGCCGTGGAAGGCATTGAGGCCGAGAATGTAGGTCAACGTCAAACTCCTTGCCCGCAGGCAGCGGCATGCTCGCGCAACAATCGTTGCATTTCGTTCACCAGCGCAGGCTGCGGCAACGGCGCGGAGCCCAAAGTGCGCTGCAACTGCACGGCCCTGGCGACGGCAGTATCCAGTTGCGCCACGTCGTCGCAACTGACGATACGGCCCAACTGCGCCAGCTCGCGGGCGAATTCGCGCTGATGATCGTCAACGTGTTCGCCGAGTGCAACCCTGCGCGGCACCACAACGGGAACTTTTCCTGCCCGCACCGCATGGATCACCGAACCGGCGCCGGCATGCAGGATCGTCACGTCGGCATCCGCCATGTGCGCGGCGAAGGTTTCCATGTCGAGATAGTCGATGCAGGTGCAACCGGCGGCGGTGAACCCGGCAGCGGCGCCGTACTGGATGACGACCGGTGGCGGCAATTGCGGCGCCAGCTTCGCCACCGCGTCGAGCAAGCGGCGAAACGGCTGCGTGGCATTGCCGACCGAGACGAAGGTGCTCACAGCAGCGGCCCCGCGTATTTGCCGCGCGGGAAATACCGCGCGAGGCTTTGCCATTGATAGTAGAAATCGTGCGCGAGCCGGTACATCAGCTTGCCGGTCAGCGATGGGCTGTCGATGCGGGTGATGGTTTCGACGAACACTATGCGCAGCCCGAACAGGTAACGGCCGACCAGCGCGAACGGTACCGCCGGTCCGGCGCCGGTGCTCAGGATCAGCGTCGGCCGTTCGCGGCGCAGGATGACGAAGGCTTCCCACAGGTTCAGCAGGAATTTCCAGTCGCGTTCGCTGTGGGCGATGAAATGCGTGCGGCCCTGCATGTCGGGCGGCAGCAGCGCTTTGTCGTTCAACACGTAGCAATGCGGATATTCCGCATACGCCGGCAGCAAACAGCGTACTTCGGTCAGGTGGCCGCCGCACGAGCTGACGATGCAGATCTTCGCGCTCATGCGGTACCGCCCTGCTTGCGGAACACGAAGGCATGCACGTTGCCGACGTGTTCGTCGTAATCGAGCAGCGCGAGCCCGTGCCGCGCGCCCCACGTTTCGATCTCTTCGCGCGTGTGGAACGTGGCCTGCGGCGTGATGATGTAGTCGTAGAAAAAATTCTTTGCGCCCTGCCACGTGCGTTTGCCGCGCGACTTGACCAGGTGCACGCCATAGTAAAGCGGCAGCAGCGTGGCGTAGATCAGCGCCTTGCCCCAGCCGCGCTGTTCCAGCCAGCGCACGGGAGCGCCGATATAAGTGTAGACGTAGTAGTAATAGCGCTTGCGGCGATAGACGCCGAGATACAGCAGGCCTCCCGGCCGCAGGATGCGCGCGAGTTCGGTGAACGACTGGTACGGGTCCGGCGTGTGATGGATGACCCCATCCGATACCACGAACGGAAAGCTGGCATCGACCAACGGCAACGCCAGGTTGCTGGCTCGCACGAAGGTGCACGCCGGCGCGCGCCGGCGCGCCAGCAGCAGCGAACCCCAGCTGATGTCGATCGCGGTGAGCGCGATGCCGCGCCGCGCCAGGAACAGGCTGGCACGTCCAGGGCCGCAACCGATTTCGGCCACCACGCTGCCAGCCGAAAGATGGCGATCGGCGAAACGACGGAACGGCGGCGGTTGTAACTGTTCGATATTGGCTTCGTCCTCGGCCGTGAGGAAATCGAACGGAAATTCGTCGTAATGCGCGACTGTTCGTTGTTGCAGGCGGTTGTCGCTCATGACGCCGGTTGCTCCACGGTGGCCAGCAGGTTTTCGATCAACGCCACGTTGCGTTCGGCCGCAGTGTGCCACGAAAACGCGGCAGAGCGCGTCAGGCTCAGCTGCACCTGCTTGCCGTACGCTACCGGATCGTCGGCCAGCAGGCGTAAATGACCGGCCAGCGCCTCGGCATCATCGGCACCGAACCACAGGCCGGCGTCGCCCGCCACTTCGCGGCTCGCCGCGGTATCGGCGATGCACAACGGCAAGGCATGGGCCATGGCCTCCACCAGCGGGAACCCGAACGACTCGCACAACGAGGCGAATACGAACGCATGCAGACTGCGATACAACGCGCGTACGCCGTCGGCATCGAGTTCGCCGCGGTTGTCGAGGCAACCGTCAAGGCCGAGTCGCTCCGCCTCCGCCAGCACCGCACGATTTTCCGGCAACGCCGGATCGAGCGTCAGCACCAGCGTCACCAAACGTCCCTGCCGACGCAGCCGTTGCACCGCCTGCAGCACCACGCCGAAGTTCTTCTGTACACCGGCCTTGGTGACGTAGCCAATGCGCAGCGGCGCGCCTGCCGCCGGCAAGGTTGGCATGGGTATCGAACCGACCGGTGCCAACCCCGGCCCATGCGCAATCACCGCGATCCGGTTGGCATCGACACCGGTGACGGCGGCGATGTCGTGCGCCAGCGCGGCGGTCTGCACCGTGACGCGCGTCGCCCGCCGCACCGACGACCGCACCCAGCGGCCTTTCATGCGCCACGACAGCGTGGCCAGCCACGATGACGACTGCCGTTCGGTCAACCGCTGGAACAGCGGCGAGAAATGACCGGCATGTTGCACCAGCAACAACGCCGGGCAGCGCAAGCCGGCGGCAGGTAGGTAATTGGTTTGCGAATACAGCAGATCGGCGTTTGCCGTTTCCAGCAAGGCGGGCAGCGCCGTTTCGTACCAGAGCCGGATGCGCCAGCCGTCGAGCTGCGCCGCCGTCACGACGTGATAAGCCAGCATCGCCGTCGCTGCCGGCAGGCTGGCGCGGGCGATGTCATTGGTGACGACGAGCCAATGCCAGTGCGGCCGCTGTTGCAGCAGCCGCGGCAACAGTTCCCGCAACACCACCAGCGAGCCGCCCTCGCGCACCGATACCGCGTTGATGACGATGACGGTCATGCGAAGGCGCGCCACAGCCGCTGCTTGTAGCCGAGAAAATCCCAGGCGCCGCTGACGGCGGCGATGAAGTCGTCCAGTTCGTAATCGGCGCGGACGTCGATGCGCGGCAACGCGAAGCGGTCGCTGGCGACCGTGAGCGGACCATGCAGTCCCGATGCCGCGCTGCGGTAGCCGGCTGCTTTTACCCGCTGCTGCAACTGCGGCGTGAAACGGCCCCAGGTATAGGCGAAATGCGCGCACGGCTGCTGCAATCGCGCTTCGATCATGGCCCGCGAACGTTGCAGTTCATCATCGACGCGCGCGCCATCGACCGCGGTCAGGTCCGTGTGTTCGACGCCGTGCGAGCCGACGATCCAGCCGGCTTGCTCCAGCGATTTCACTTCGCCCCACAGCAGGAAATGCTCGCGCGGATAATGTCCCTGCGCCGGCTCCGAGGCTTGCCGCACGCTGTCATCGATGCGACCGCTGTTGACATACACGGTGGCTCCACACTGCGGCAGCAGCGGCGCCACGTCATCGTGCAGCGAGGCGTAACCGTCGTCGAAGGTCAACGCCACCTGCAAGCCGGCGGTCTGCGGGGAAGTCAGCAGCGTTTCCAGCGACACCAGTGCGGCATGCGTCGCCAGCCAGTCGAGTTGGGCGCGGAAACGTTCAACAGTCACTGCCGGCGGCAACGGCCCCAGCGCGTGATACAGCAGGATCGCGCGACGCGGCGACGCCGGCGGCCACAGCGACGACAGCCGGCCCAGTTGCCGTTTCCAGTGCAGATGTGACATGGGTCAGGCGTGGGCTCCACCGCCCTGCGCGAGCATTTGCTGACGATGGCGCCGTCGCATCAGCGCAGGAACCGGAATCGGGAAGGATGCGGGCCGGCGGGAAGACAGGCCCAGGCCTATGCCGGCCATGGTCCAGAAATAGACGAACTCGGGCGAGCCCGGCGCCACCCACCAGGCTTCGAAAAACGATTGCACCGTCATGCCGGTGAGGATGCCCGTCACCGTGAGCAGTACCTGTTTTTCCGTACAGCGCGGCCATTGCCATGCCGTGATCAGCATGCGGCCGAACAGCGTCACCATCATGATCAGGTAAAGCCCGAATCCCACCAGGCCGACCTCTTCGACGATGGCGAGTTGGGAGTTGCCTTTCTCCCTGCCGTAACCCACGGCGGTAAAACCGCCGTGGAACTGTCTGCGGTTGCCGATCGAGACGCCGTAACCGCCGCCGAATACGCCTCCTTCCTTGGCTTTTTCCATCGATTCTTCCCAAACGTCCTGGCGGGTATAGAACACGCTCTTGTGGGTCGTCACCGCCTGTTTGTAGATGTATTGCGCCTTGAACCTGTCGTACAGGTCGGGCACCAGCATCAGCGCTATGGCGATGCCGATGACGGCGAAGATGCCCAACTGGAGGCGCCGCGCCAACGGCACCGTCGTCATGAAGAACGCCAGCGTCGTCAGCATTACCAGGATGGAACCGCGCGAACTGGCGGCGAACAGGTAATAGGTGCCGATCAGCGCCGCCGCCAGCCAGACCCAGAACAGTTGTTTCTTCTTGAAGTGATGCCGCACTTGCCACATCAACAGCGGCGAGCACATGGCCAGCATGGAGCCGAACATGTTGGGGCCGTTGACCAACCCCTGGTACAGCACGGTGCGGCCGGTATTGACGATGGCGGCAGTGGAAAAACGGCCGAGCAATCCGGCCAGCAACGCGCATATCGTCAACGGCAGCAGCACGCTCAGCACGTCTTCGAACTCGTGTTCGCGGGCCCACAGGTAACCGCCGGCCAGTACCGGTATCGTCACGAACAGCGCGGCCAGACTCTTGAACAACGACAGTTGCTGCTGTTCCGACCACAACGTGGTGACGATGCCCCACAGGCAATACACGATGGCAACCAGCGTCAGCTTGGTGCGCAACACGGGCA
>DATJXP010000050.1:0-10713 GCA_035500035.1 Candidatus Acidiferrum sp.
CGTCACCGTGCTGTTGCTGCTGTCCTGCCTGGGACTGAGTGGTTGCGGCCAGAAAGGCCCGCTGGTACCGCCGCCGCCCGTCAACACCCAACCGGCCACTACTCCGCCTGCCACTACTCCGCCGGTCGGAACGCCCGCCAAATGAACGCCTTCCGCTACCGTAACCGCCAGTTGCATGCGGACGACGTGGCGCTGGCCGCGCTGGCCGCGCAGTACGGCACGCCGCTGTTCGTCTATTCGCGCAGCGAGCTGGAACGCCAATACCGGGCCTACGAAGAAAAACTGGCAGATCGTCCGCACCTGCTCTGCTACGCGATGAAGGCCAACTCCAACCTGGCAGTGCTCAATGTGCTGGCCAGGCTCGGTGCCGGATTCGACATCGTTTCCGGCGGCGAGCTGGCGCGCGCGCTCAAAGCCGGTGCCGATCCGCGCAAGATCATCTTCTCCGGCGTCGGCAAGAGCGTGCAGGAAATGCAGGACGCGCTGGAAGTCGGCATTCATTGTTTCAACGTCGAATCGGTGCCGGAACTGGAGCGGCTGTCAGCGGTAGCGCAGGCGATGGACAAAACCGCAGCGGTTTCGCTGCGCGTGAATCCAGACGTCGATGCCAACACGCATCCGTACATTTCCACCGGGTTGAAAGACAACAAGTTCGGCGTGCCGATCGAAGAAGCGCTGGCGATCTACCAGCGCGCGCATGCGCTGCCGAACCTGCACATCGCCGGCGTCGATTGCCACATCGGTTCGCAACTGACTACGCTCACGCCATTTCTCGATGCGCTCGACCGCGTGCTGATGCTGGTCGACAAGCTCGCCTCGCACGGCATCGTCATCGAGCATCTCGATCTCGGCGGCGGTCTGGGCGTGCAATACAACCAGGAACAACCGCCATCGCCGCAGGATTACATCGGCGCGATTCTCGAACGCCTCGGCGACCGCAAGCTCAAACTGGTGTTCGAGCCCGGCCGTTCGATATGCGCCAACGCCGGCGTGATGCTGACGCGGGTCGAATACCTGAAAGAAACGCCGCACAAGAATTTCGCCATCATCGACGGCGCCATGAACGACATCATCCGCCCGGCGCTGTATCAGGCGAAGATGCAGATCGTGCCGGTGCTGGAACCGAATGCCTCGGCACCCACGGAGAAATGGGACATCGTCGGCCCCGTGTGCGAATCGGCCGATTTTCTCGGCCGCGAACGCGAGCTGGCCTTGCAGGCCGGCGACTTGCTGGCCGTGCTGTCGGCCGGCGCCTACTGTTTTGCGATGAGCTCGAACTACAACACCCGCAACCGCGCCGCCGAAGTGATGGTGCACGGCGGCACGCACACGCTGGTGCGCCGCCGCGAAACCTACGCCGACCAGATGGCGCTGGAAACGGTACTGGACGAGTGACGCCGTGATGCAACTGCGCTTCACCAAAATGCACGGCCTCGGCAACGACTTCATGGTGCTCGACCTCGTCAACCAGCAGGTGGAGTTGTCGCGCGAGCAAGTGTGCGCGTGGAGTCATCGCAAGATGGGAATCGGTTTCGATCAGTTGCTGATCGTCGAGCCGGCCACGCGCAGCGATTGCGATTTCGGCTATCGCATCTACAACGCCGACGGCGACATCGTCGAACACTGCGGCAACGGCGCGCGCTGCATCACGCGCTTCATCGTCGATAAAGGTCTGTCTACCAAACGCGACTACACGTTCGAGATGGCGCGCGGCACCATCGCGACGCAGTTGCAGACCGACGGCCAGGTCACGGTCGATATGCGGCCGCCGATCCTGGTGCCGGCGCAAATTCCATTCGTGGCCGACCGGCAAGCCGTCACCTATCCGTTGACGGTCGATGGCAACACCTACCAGATCAGTGCGGTGTCGATGGGCAACCCGCACAGCGTGATGGTGGTCGATGACGTCGAGCATTTCCCGGTGCTGGAACTCGGGCCGAAAATCGAACATCACCCGGCATTCCCGCAGCGCGTCAACGCCGGCTTCATGCAAGTCGTCAACCGCCGCGAAATCAACTTGCGAGTTTACGAACGCGGCGCCGGCGAAACGCTGGCCTGCGGCACCGGTGCCTGCGGCGCCGTGGTGGCCGGACGTCTGCGCGGCCTGCTCGACAACGACGTCGTCGTGCACACGCATGGCGGCGACATGCGCATACGCTGGGATGGCGACAACGCCTCCGTATGGAAAACCGGCCCGGCCGTCACTGTTTTTGAAGGAACCACAGCATTATGAGCGATACCCTGACGGCCGAAGCTGTCGCCAACTTCCTGTTGCAGCACCCGCAATTTTTCCACGACCACTCGGAACTGCTGATGGAGCTGTCGATCCCGCACGAAAGCGGCAAGGCCATTTCGTTGCTCGAACGGCAAGTGGCGGTGTTCCGCCAACGGCAGGAACAGTTGCAGGACCAGTTCCACGAATTCCTGCGCAACGCCCACGCCAACGACAACCTGTTCGAGAAAACCCGTCACATGATCCTGGCGTTGTTGCAGTGTCCGGACATCGCCGCATTGAAGACGCTGGTAGAACAACGTTTTCCCGGCGAATTCAGCGCCACTGCCGCCACACTGGCGCTGGTCAACGACAACGGCCGCGTCGAAGGCGACATCCTGCCCTGCATCGCTACTACCGCGGTCCGTGCAGCATTGGGCGAACTGTATCAACGCCAGACCACCTACTGCGGCCCGCTGAATCAAGTGCAGCGCGAGCTGCTGTTTCCGCAGGCGCCCCAGTTGGTGTCGGCGGCGATCGTGCCGCTCAAGCTCGACGACGCCACGCGTACGCGTTTCGACAACGGTCTGCCGCTGCTGCTGATCGCCAGCGCCACCCGCGAACATTTCAACAGCTCGCTCGACACGCTGTTCCTCGACTTCCTCGGCGAAATCCTCGCCATCCATCTGCAAAACCTGCTGCGGGCCTGATCCCTGATGAACACCACGCCCTTGGTGTCCGTCCTGATCCGCACGCGCGACCGCACTGCCTTGCTGCACCAGGCGGTGCAGTCGGTGGTGGCGCAGCGCTACCGCCCACTCGAAGTGATCGTCGTCAATGACGGCAACGAACACAGCGAGGCTGCACTCGCCGCGCTGTGCACCGCAGGTAATGTGGCGTTTCGCTGGCTCGACCATCCCGGCCGCGGCCGTTCCGCCGCCGCCAATGCCGCGCTCGCCGCCGCCACCGGCGATTACTGCTTGTTGCTCGACGACGACGACTGGCTCGATGCCGATCACATCGGCAACCTGGTGACGGCCTTGCAGCAACAGCCAGCGCTGCTGGCGGCTTACAGCGACGTGCGCACCGTCGCCGCCGACGGCAGCACCGACGACACTGCATTCAATCAACCTTGGGACGCACTGCGGCTGCGTGTCGAAAATTATCTGCCGATCCACGCCGTACTGTTTGCGCGCAAGTTGTGGCAGTTGAACTGCCGCTTCGACCAAACGCTGGAACGCTACGAAGACTGGGACTTCTGGCTGCAAGTGGCGCAGCACACCGGCTTCGTGCACGTTGCTGCCTGTACCGCCAACTATCGCGTCGCGGTCGGCAGCGGCTTCGGCGCCGGCAGCGGCGAAGCGGTCGATCAGCTGCGCGTGGCGCTGTATCGCAAGTGGCTGCCGCACTGGCGCGACGACGACCTGCTGACGCTGCTCGACCGCAGCCGCCAGTACCCGCGCCTGGGGTTGCTGCAGGCGGAGAATGCGTCGCTGCAAGCATCCATGGTCGCGCTGCAGCAAGCCGAGCAGGAATTGACAGCGAAGCTGCGGCAGCAACAGCAGCAGCTGTCGCAAGCCAACAAGGAACTGGCGGTGCTGCAAGGCGTGCAGCAGCAGTACGCCGTGGAAAAAGCCGTCACCGCCGCGCTGCGGCGCGATCTCGATCAGATCTACCACAGCAAGAGCTGGCGGGTGACGCGCCCGCTACGCTACCTGAACCATGTGCTGTATTTGTGGCGCGTCGAAGGCACCGTGAACCTGCTGCGCCGCATCGTGCGCAAACTGTTACGGCCGGCACCGAAGCTGCCGAAGGCCAAGGCGTCGGCAACGGCGCTGCGGCCTATCGGGCCGTTGCAGTTCACTGCGCACGAGCAGCCGCTGGTCAGCATCGTCATTCCGGTTTTCAACAAGATTGGTTTTACCTTTCATTGCCTGGCCGCCGTGCGCGCCAACAGCGGCAAGGTGCCGTACGAAGTGATCGTGGTCGATGACTGCTCGACCGACGACACCGCGCAAGTGCTGGCCAACATCGGCGGCCTCCGCGTGCTGCGCAACGAAACCAACAGCGGCTTTATCCGCACCTGCAATGCCGGCGCCGACGCCGCGCGCGGCGAGTTCGTGTTGTTGCTGAACAACGACACCGAGCCGCAGCCGGGCTGGCTCGACGCGCTGGTGGAAACTTTCCGCGACAAACCCGACTGCGGCATGGTCGGCGCCAAGCTGCTGTTTGCCGACGGCTCGCTGCAGGAAGCCGGCGGCATCGTGTGGCGTGACGGTTCGGCGTGGAATTACGGGCGCGGCGACGATCCCAATAAACCGGAGTATTCGTACCTGCGTGCGGCGGATTACTGTTCCGGTGCCGTGCTGATGCTGCGCACTACCGATTTCCGCGCGCTCGGCCAGTTCGATCTGCACTACCTGCCGGCTTACTACGAAGACACCGATCTCGCGTTCCAGGTGCGCAAGGCCGGCAAGCAGGTGTATTACCAACCATTGGCGCAGGTGATCCACTTCGAAGGCATCACCAACGGCACCGACACCGGCAGCGGTATCAAGCAGCATCAAGTGACCAATCAGCGCAAGTTCTTCGAGCGCTGGCAAGGCGTGTTGCAGCAGCATCGCGCCAACGGCCAGTTGCCGCAGCTGGAAAAGGAGCGCGCCATGCTGAAGCGGGCGCTGGTGGTCGATGCGCGCGTGCTGATGCCGGACAACGACAGCGGCTCGCTGCGCATGTTCAACCTGCTGCAGATTTTGCAGTCGCTCGGCTACAAGGTCACCTTCATTCCCGACAACCTGCAGTACCACGAACGCTACACGCCGATGCTGCAGGCGATCGGCGTCGAGTGCTGGTACGCGCCGTATCACGCCAATGTGGCGCAACATCTGCAACAGCATGGCCGGTTGTACGACGTCGTCCTGCTGAGTCGTGCCGACGTGGCCGAGAACAACATCGACGACGTATTGCGCTTCGCACCGCAGGCCAAAGTATTGTTCGACACCGTGGACCTGCATTTCCTGCGCGAGCGGCGCCAGGCCGCGTTGAGCGGCAACAAGCTGGAAGCCGAAGCTGCCGAACTGCGCCGGCTGCAGGAACTCGGCATCGCCCGCCGCGCGCACACGACGCTGGTGGTGAGCCCGGTCGAGATCGAGGTGTTCAAGCAGGAAGCGCCCGACGTCAACGTGGCGCTGGTATCGAACATCCACGCCGTGCACGGCCGCGGCCAGCCGTGGGCGGCGCGCGAGCACATCGTGTTCATCGGCAGCTTCGAGCATCCACCCAACATCGATGCGATGCACTACTTTATCGACGACGTGTTTCCGTTGCTGCAGCAACGCCGGCCCGGCATCAAGCTGCTGATCGTCGGCGCCCATGCGCCACGTTCATTGACCAACAAGGGCAACGCGCTGATCGAGTTCAAGGGCTTCGTGCCCGAGCTGATGCCGCTGTTCGACAGCGTGCGGCTGTCGATCGCGCCGCTGCGCTACGGTGCCGGCGTCAAGGGCAAGATCAACACCAGCATGGCTTATGGCGTACCGGTGGTGGCCTCGACTGTCGCCGCCGAGGGCATGGGGTTGCAACATGGCGTCGATGTGCTGGTAGCCGACACGCCGCAGGATTTCGCCGCCGCCATCGTCAGTGCCTACGACGACGAAGCGCAGTGGAACCGGTTGTCCGACGCCGCGCTGGCCAATCTCGAACGTCATTTTTCGTTTGCGGTGGCAACGGCACAATTGCGCACGATTCTCGACCAGCAGCAATAATCAATCGGCAACGATCAACCGCCACTGGCGCCCGCGGCCCGGCACCGCGCCGGCTTCCAATCGTTGCACCGCTGACGGCAGGCCGTAACGCAGCCGTTTCAACGTCGCCGCTTCTATCGGCAGCTCGATGCCATCCACGTTCAGTTCGATGGCGACTGCACCATTGGCCATTGCAACGAGTTGCAGTTGCAACGTGATGGCACGCGGCTGGCCGGCGGCGCGGCGCTGTGTGCGGGCCTGCAACTGCGCCAATACTTCTTCGCGCAATACCGGCTGCAGCGCCGCTTCGCACACCGCGGCTTGCACGGATGGCAGCGCCGGCATTGCCGCGTTGAAATGCACCGGCTGATCCAGCGTTTGCGCCAGTGCCTCGACGAAACGCTGCAAGCGCTGGCCCAGCGGCAATTGCGCGGCATCCGGCGCGACTTCACGCACTGCACCGGCCTCGTGCCGCGCCTGTTGCAGCCACAGTTGCAGCGCCTGCACCAGGGCTTGATCCGGCAGCGGTTGCTGCCATGCCGCGGCTTCGTCGAGCAGGTCGAGCAAATGCCGATAGGCTTGCCACAGCAACTCCGCCGGCCAGGCGTGCAGACCGGCGCTGCGCAGTGCCTGTGCCGTCAGCGCCAGCAACAGGCTGGCATAGTTTTCGATCGCCGCCAGCCGCAGCGCGGCGGCGGCACGCTCGAGTTGGCGCAGTTCGGCCATCAGCGTATCGCTCCGCGTTTGCAGCGTGTCGGCATCGGCAAACCAGGCGGACTGTGCCTGCGACAGCGTGCCGAAGGCGCGCGACAGCAATTCGGGCAATTCCGCCGCCGCCGCATTCGCCGCTGACGGTGCCAGCGCGAGTAATTGCAGATGCGGCAGCACCAGGCGGTCCGCCCGCCACTGCGGCCACTGTGCCAGTTCCAGCAGCTGCGGCAGCTGACACAGCAATGCAAGCGCCGGCGGCGGCAACGGCAGTCGTGACCGCCAGAAGCCGAGCAGGCAGTGATGCCACAGGTGGCAGTAATCGGCGAGTGCCGTATTGCCGGCGGCGGCGACTATCCACGGCAGGCGGTAAAACACCAGCAGGATCGCGAATGGCAGCGGCGCTTCGTGCACTGCCAGCGTCTGCTGCGCGAACTGCTGCAATTGCCAGCGATAACCGGCAAGGTCGTGCTGCACCGCCTGCAACAATTCGAGATCGTGACACTCGCGCAGCGGTGGCGCCGGTTGCGGTTGGCCCTGCGGCCACCGCCACAAGGCCTGCCACAGCGCGCGACGTTCGTCATCCGTCACCAGCGCCGGTATTGTCAGCGCCAGACTGAGCCGCTGCAGCAGCGCGGCGAATGCAATCGGCTGCAACCCGGCTATCGCCGCCAACGCATACAGACGCGACAGCACTGTAACCACATCCGCCGGCGCTGTCGGCGCGCGCGCTAGCGCCGCCAATTCCAGCAGCAACCGGTTCAGATACGGCTCTACCAGCAGGAATGCCGTTGGCTCCGTCGTGTCCTGATCCTGGGCCTGCTGCTGCCACTGCCACAACGTCACCAGCAACGGCTGCGCGGCACGGCTGACCGTTGCCCTGGAGCGCAGCGCCACCCAACGCGACGACGGCAATGCCTGTACTCGCTGCAATACAAACGCCAGCAGCCTTGCCTGCGCCGCCGCTGCCTGTGGTTGCAGCAGCGCCGGCAACAATCGTTGCAGTTTGTCGAGCGGACCTCGCTCGGCATCGGCGAGGGGCAACCATTGATACAACTGTCGCAGCCGCAGGTTCAGGCACACCAGTTCCGCCATCGTTGGCGCGGTGCGGCCGCCGAGTTTGCGTTGCAGTGCCAGCGCCAGCTCCTGCAATGCGGCTGCCAGCGCCCGCCGCAGCGGCGGCAGCGCGAGCGTGAGGGTTGCCGCCGTCATCGGTGTTGATCTCCGCGGCAATACCGCTGCAATTGTTCGCGCGTCGGCGGCCACGCCAGCACGGCGGTGGCACCGGCTTGCAAACCCCAGCCGACATCGGAGCCACGGCCGGTCGCCGTCAACAGCAGTTTGGGACAGTTATGCGCCGCCAACCGCCGCAACAGTTTGAAGCCATTCAACTGCGGACCCAGCAACGCCACGCAGATCAGCGCCGGTGGCGGCTGCGGCGGCAATGCCGGTGCCGCGACATCGCCGCGATGAACCTGGCAGCCGAGCTCGCGCAGCAGCCGCTCGAGTTGCAGCGCCAGCGTGGCGGAATCTTCGAATATCCACGCCTGCGGCAGGGACGGGTTCATGCCGCCGTCGCCAGCGGAGTGCCGAGCGCCGCCAGCAATTCCTCGGCGGTGAACGGCTTGGCCAGAAACGCATCGATACCGGCCGCCAGTGCTCGCGCACGTTCGATGACGTCGTCGCGCGTGCTGGTATAGACCAGCCGCACCTGGCCGTGCACCGGATGCTGGCGCAGCAAGGCAGCGAACTGCCACGGCAACAACGGTCCGCAGTCGGCATCGATCAACACGGTGGCGAGCGGGTGTTCGGCCAGCGCGCACAGCGCGGCGATGCTGTCGGCGGCACCGCAACAACCAATGCCGGCCTGTGCCAGCATGCCCTGGGCCAGTTGCTGCAATGCGGGGTTGTCGTCCACCACCAGCACGGTGGGGTTGCGCGCCGGAAGCGGCGCCGTCACGGGAAGTGCAGTCATGCACAAGTCCTCCTTGATGTCCGTATCGACCTTCGTTTTAGCAGAGATTGTCCATTCGTGCCGGTTTTTCCGTGTGGCTCCCCTTACGCGGCGGCTCTATAATCCGGTCAACAGTTTCCACTCGGCGGACTTGCGCATGCCCGTTCAACTCGCGGTGGTGATGGACCCCATCGCCGCCATCAACTTCAAGAAGGACACCACGCTCGCCATGTTGCTGGCCGCGCAGAAACGCGGCTGGGACGTGTGGTACTGCGAACAGAAAGACCTGTATCTGCAACAAGGCCGCGCGCATGCCGTGCTGCGGCCGCTGACGGTGCGCTACGACCCGAAAGACTGGTACACGCTCGGCGACGCCATCCGCCGCCCGCTCGACGAGATGAACGTGGTGCTGATGCGCAAGGATCCGCCGTTCGACAACGAGTTCGTTTACAGCACCTACATCCTCGAACGCGCTGAACAGGAAGGCACGCTGATCGTCAACAAGCCGCAGAGCCTGCGTGACTGCAATGAAAAAGTGTTTGCCACCGAGTTTCCGCAATGCACGCCACCGGTGCTGGTAACGCGTCGCACCGACCTGCTGCGCGAATTCCACGCCACTCACCGCGATGTGATTTTCAAACCGCTCGACGGCATGGGCGGTTCGCGCATCTTCCGGCTGCGGCCGGACGACCACAACGTCAGCGTCATCATCGAAACGCTGACGCACCACGGCACGCAACAGATCATGGCGCAGAAGTTCATCCCCGAGATCGTCCACGGCGACAAGCGCATCCTGATGATCGACGGCCAGCACATCGGTTATGCGTTGGCGCGCATTCCGCCGCCGAACGAAACCCGCGGCAATCTCGCGGCCGGCGGCACTGGCAAGGGCATCCCGCTCAGTGACCACGACAAATGGATCTGCGCGCAGGTAGGCCCGACGTTGAAGGAAAAAGGCCTGATCTTCGTCGGCCTCGACGTGATCGGCAATTACCTGACCGAGATCAACGTCACCTCGCCCACCTGCGTGCGCGAGCTCGACGCCGCGTTCGATCTGCACATCGCCGACGATCTGATGCAATGTATCGCCGGCAAACTGGGAGCGAAACAATAACCCGAGCCATGGCGACGCTGAACGATCCTATCGAAGGCGATTCACTGGGACTGACGCAGGAGCGGTTGGGGTTTACGCTGTTCATGTCGCTGTGCGTGCATGCGGTGCTGATCCTCGGCGTCGGCTTCACGCTCAAGGTGGCACCGAAGATAGTGAGCAGCATGGAGATCACGCTGGCCAGCTACAAGAGCAATGAAGCGCCGGACAATCCCGACTTTCTCGCCCAGGCCAACCAGAAAGGCAGCGGCACCGCCGACAGGAAACTGGCACCGGCCACGCCGCGCAATGCGCCGTTCGTTTCCAACAGCGTGCGCAACATCGAGCGTTTCATGCAGGAGCGGCCGACGGCACCGGCGCCGGATTCCAAAGCTATCGTTGCCCGCGCCAACGGCGACAACGCCTCGACCCCGGCGCCGGATCCGCTCAAGCACGATTTGAGCAAGCTCGACAGCAAGTCGCTCGGCAATGAAGTCGCCAGCCTGCAAGCGCAACTCGACCTGCAACGGCAGGAATACGCCAAGCGGCCGCGCAAATACACCATCAGCTCCGCTTCCACCAAGGAAAGCCGCGACGCCGCCTACCTCGACAGCTGGCGCAAACGCATCGAAGGCATCGGCAACCTGAACTATCCGGAAGAAGCGTCGCGCGACGGCATCTACGGCACGCTGCGCTTGATGGTATCGATCAATCCCGACGGCACCGTCAACGACATCCGCATCCTGCGCTCGTCCGGCGAACGCGTGCTCGACGAAGCCGCCGTGCGCATCGTGCAACTGTCGGCACCGTTCCAGCCGTTGCCGCCGGCAATGCGCAAGGACATCGATGTGCTGGAAATCATCCGCACCTGGCAATTCCAGCGCGGCAACACTTTCTCCAGTTTCTGAGGTCGTCATGGGCAAAACCGAATTCGATCCCGCCGCCTTCGATCCGGCCACGTCGCTGAAGGATCACTTCCTGATCGCGATGCCGAACCTGCGCGATC
>DATJXP010000051.1:0-23386 GCA_035500035.1 Candidatus Acidiferrum sp.
TAAACAAAATGAGTGCCAGACCAGTGATGACACGATTGCCAGTGCAGCGTCACAAGTTTCAGCAAGTTTTTACACATAGTTATCCACAGTTTGTTCCGGCAAGGAGCCGGTTTTCGTCATGACTACTGATTTTCAGCTGCAATTTTCGGTGCGCGACTACGAATGCGACATGCAAGGCGTGGTCAACAATGCCGTGTACCAGAACTATCTCGAACACGCGCGCCACGAATACCTCAAGCTGCACGGCCTTGATTTCGCGGCGCTGTGCAAGGCCGGCATCAATCTGGTGGTGATACGGGCGGAAGTGGATTACAAAGGTTCGCTGACCAGCGGCGATCGGTTCACCGTGCATACTGCGCTTGAACAGCAATCGCGATTGAAGTTCGCGTTCCGTCAACGCATCACGCGCGACGCCGACGGCAAGACCATGCTGGAAGCGTTGATCATCGGTACCGGCGTCAACCAGCAGGGGCGTCCGTATTTGCCGGAACAACTGTTGCCGTTGATGCGGGCATTGACGCATCAGGAGTGATTTGAATTTGCTGGCCCGCCATTTCCGCGCAAGCGGGAATCCACGATCAACGATGCAAGACACAGGAGTTCTTCATGGCATTTCCCAAGATCGGCAATCTCGCCCCGCAGTTCTCGTTGCCCGACCACGCCGGCAACGAGCATTCGCTGAAAGCCAGCAAGGGTCACATCGTCGTCGTGTATTTCTATCCCAAGGCGCTGACGCCGGGTTGCACGGTGCAGGCCTGCGGCTTGCGCGACAGCGAAAAAGCGCTGGCCAAGCGCAAGATCGAAGTGTTCGGCATCAGCGGCGACCAGCCGAAGCTGCTGAACAAATTCATCGAAAAGGAAAAGCTCAATTTCACGCTATTGTCAGATGCCGATCACGCAGTGGCGGAAAAGTACGGCGTCTGGGGCCTGAAGAAATTCATGGGGCGCGAGTTCATGGGTATCCTGCGCACGACTTTCATCATCGATGCCGATGGCAAGTTGCGCCACATCATTGCCAAGGTGAACACCAAGACCCATCACGACGACGTACTGGCATGGATCGACGCCAACCTTGAATGAATCCACGATGCGGCTGCACTTCAAACATCATCCGGGGGCAGGGCCGACCGTAGTGGTACTGCACGGCTTGTACGGCAATCAGGGCAACTGGTCGCCGCTGTGCCGCCAATTGGCGCAGGACTTCAACGTTTATGCGCTCGATGCCCGCAATCACGGCCAGTCGGCATGGGCCGATACCATGACTCTGGCCGAGATGGCGGACGACGTGGTCGACACGTTGCAGTTGCTCGGCATTGCAACCGCGCATCTGATCGGTCATTCGATGGGCGGCAAGACCGCGATGCTGCTCGCACTGCGGCGGCCGGAGCTGGTACAGAGCCTGTGTGTCGTGGACATTGCTCCAGTCGCTTATGCGCAGGCCGCCGACGGAGTGATCCAGGCGCTGGTTGCGCTGGATCTCGCGCAGGTCGCTTCGCGTGCCGATGCCGACCACAGGCTGGCGGAGAAAATCCCCGAGAAATTCGTGCGCGACTTTCTGCTGACCAATCTGCAGCGCGACGAAAACGGCGGTTGGCGTTGGCGTTTCAATTTGCCGGTGCTGGCCGCGTCGTTCCGCGAAGTCACCGGCTGGCCTGATGATGCCGGAAGTTATGCAGGGCCGACGCTGTTCATCAAGGGCGAGCATTCGCACTACATCCTGCCCGAACATCGGGCTGCCATCGTTCGGCAGTTCCCGCATGCGCAGTTCAAGATCGTCAACGGCGCCGGCCACTGGGTGCACAGCGAGAAGCCTGAGGCGGTATTGCGCTTGATACGGAATTTTCTGACGACGTAGGGGCACGCCACGGCGTGCCCGCTCGATGCGATCAGATCACTGTAACCGGCAGTTCTTCGAGAATTGCGCCTTGAGGAAGTCCATCTGGTCGGCGCGAATACGCTTGCTGTTGACCAGCGCCAGGTACTCGGCGGGATTCGGTTCGTACGGCAGCGCCAACAGTTCCATGCCGGCTTCCTGCGGCGTCTTGTTCTGCTTGAAATGATTGCAGCGCTTGCAGGCAGCTACCACATTGGCCCACACATTACGGCCACCGCGCGAAGTCGGCACGATGTGATCACAGCTGAGATCGCGATCGGCGAATTCCTTGCCGCAGTACATGCACAGGTTCTGGTCGCGGCGGAACAGGATGCGATTGGTCAGCGCGGGTTTCTTCGGGCGGCCGCCGTGCAATTCGCCTTCGCAGGCAATGATGCTGTGCAGCACGATCGAGCTGCGCAGGCCGGTCATGCGCGAAGTGCCGCCCCACACCGTGCGGATGCGATCGCCCAAAGTCCAGGTAACGAGTTCGCGTGCGTAGAGCGTGGTGGCTTCCTGCCAGGTCAGCCACTCGACGGGGCTGCCAGCCAGATTCAGGCGAAGGACGTGGGCGTGTTCGTCGGACCTTTCAATGTGGTACATGCATTACCCAAGGAGACTGCCGCAAACTGCGCCGGACTCTAAAGCCTGACGCCGCAGGCGTCAACACCGGTGACACACCGGGTGACACAATCGACGAAAAATTTACCCTTTGCTCGGTAAATTCGCGGTTATTTCGTCTTTTATGAGTTCCGCTCGAGCCTAGCGATCAGTGACGAGGTATCCCAACGTTTGCCGCCCATCTGCTGCACTTCAGCGTAATAGCCGTCGATCAGTTTCACCACGTCGAGCCTGGCGCCGTTGCGCTCGGCTTCCTGCAGCGCGATGCCGAGATCCTTGCGCATCCAATCGACGGCGAAACCGAAGCTGAACTCGTTGTTGGTCATCGTCTGCCAGCGGTTCTGCATCTGCCACGACGACGCGGCACCCTTGCTGATGACATCCATCACCAGCGCCACGTCGAGCCCGGCGCGCTTGGCAAAGTGGATGCCTTCCGACAACGCCTGCACGAGCCCGGTGATGCAGATCTGGTTGACCATCTTGCACAGCTGGCCGTAACCGGACGGGCCGATGCGCTTGACGCTGGCGGCGAACGCCTTGATCACCGGTTCGGCGCGCACGTAGGCGGCTTCGTCGCCACCGATCATCACCGTCAGCTTGCCGTTCTCGGCACCGGCCTGACCGCCGGACACCGGCGCATCGAGAAAAAACAAGCCGCGTTTGGCGGCGGCCTCACTCAATTCGCGCGCAACGATGGCCGAGGTAGTAGTGTGGTCGACGATGACGCTGCCTGGTTTGGCCGTTTCGAAGATGCCGCCGTTGCCGGCCACGACCTGGCGCAAATCATCATCATTGCCGACGCAAGTAAAAATGAACTCGGCGTTGCGTGCCGCATCCGCTGGCGTCGCCGCCGTCTGGCCGCTGTGGGTTTGTTGCCAACGTGCGGCTTTTTCGCCGGTGCGGTTATAGACCGTCACTTGATGGCCGGCCTTGACGAGATGACCCGCCATCGGAAAACCCATGGTGCCGAGGCCGATGAATGCGGTGGTAGTGCCCATGCCTGCTCCTGTTGCGTATGCTTGCGGAAGACGCGCAACTATACTCTATCGCCACGACTCTATCGCTCTACCCGGGACCCCAGATGAATCTCGAACAATTCCGCCGCGACTACCTGCAAGGCGGCTTGCGCCGCGGCGAACTGCCGGACGATCCGCTGCAATTGTTTACTACGTGGCAGCAACAGGCCATCGCCAGCGGTCTGGTCGATCCCACCGCGATGGTGCTGGCCACCGTCAATGCCGAGGGCCAGCCATCGCAGCGATTCGTGCTGCTGAAGAGTTTCGATGCGCGCGGCTTCGTGTTCTACACCAACTATGGCAGCCGCAAGGCCGCCGACATCGCCGGCAATTCGCGCGTCAGCCTGTTGTTCCCGTGGCACATGCTGGAGCGACAGGTGAAGGTGGAAGGTCGCGCGGAAAAAGTCAGCCTGCTCGAATCCGCCAAGTATTTCGCGACGCGCCCGCGCGAATCGCAACTGGCGGCTTGGGCTTCCAGCCAGAGTCACGCGCTCGGTTCGCGCCAGTTGCTGCTGGCCCAGCTGGACGCGATGCGGCACAAGTTCGCCAACGGCGAGGTGCCGCTGCCGGATTTCTGGGGCGGGTTCCGTGTAGTGCCGAGTGCGTTCGAATTCTGGCAGGGTGGCGGCAATCGCCTGCACGACCGTTTTCACTACGCGCGGCACGGTGACGCCTGGGGCATCGAGCGCCTGGCGCCGTAACGCCCACGCCCTGGTATGCAGCGGGTGCGCTTGTGCCGTCCGGGCAGGCTCGGGTAATTTTGGCGTGGACTGCTCTTCCACTTCATCAGCAGGACGTGATCCACCGTGACCAAGGCCGCCACCACGCATCCACCGCGCAAGAACCAGGTATTCAAGCAAGGACGCAGCAAGGTCACGCACGATGCGCTGATCGAATCCGGTTTTACCCTCGTTGACCAGAAAGACATCGATGCGATCTCGATTTCCGAACTCGCCAAGCATGCCGGTTATTCGGTGGGTGCGTTCTATGCCCAGTTCCGCAGCAAGGAAGAATTCTTCGACGCGCTGATCCACTATCACCTGCAGCGCCGCACCGAGACGCAGAGCAGCATCGTGGCCGAAGAACCGCTGGGCATGCTGATCGACAATCTCGTCGGCAACATCGTGCGCTACTACTGGACGCACCATGTATTCTGGCGCGCCGTGTTGCGCCGCACACTGCGCGAACCGGAAAGCTGGGAACCGTTCCGTACCCATTTCAATGAATCGAACGAACGTTTCCTCAAGCGGGTCGAGAAAGAGATGGGGCGCAAGCTGGCCAAGCGCGAACGCGAGAACATCACCTTCGGTTTCCAGACCGTCATGGGCCTTATCAACATCTCCATCATCAATCAGCCGGGGCCGGTGATGATCGGCCAGAAGCAGTTCGTCGAAGAGTTGAGTCGTGCTTTCAAACTGATTTCCGAACTGGACACGCTGATCGCCAAATACTAGCAGGGGAAAAACCATGACATCGAAAACCGGGATCGGGTTGGCGAGCGCAATCTTGCTGATACTCTCGCAGGCAGTCGCGGCTGCCGGGCTACAGGGACATATCGTCGATAACAACGGCCATGCGGTCGCCGGCGCGATGATTACCGTGTCGGCACCGGTGCCGGGGCCGACGGCGCTGACAGTGTTCAGCGACGGCAAGGGCCAGTTCAAATTCCCCGCCGATGACAACTACGGCGACGGCAGCAAGCTGGCGGTGAGCATCCGCGCGCTCGGTTACGAACTGGACACCGCGCATATCAACGCCGCTGACAAACAGGCGCTGAAGTTGACAGTGATCGCGCGCGCTACCGTCAACCAGGTAGCGTCAGCGCCGGCGTCGGCGTGGCTGGGCCGGGCGGCCGATCACGAAGCCGTGTCCTCGTTCGTGATGGATTGCGTCGGCTGCCACCAGGTACCGGCGCCGCAATTCCGCGCCTATGCCGACGCGATTGCCGACATCCAAGGCTCTGACCGTCACGATATTTCGCACCAGGGCTGGCATGCGCTCGTGCAGTACATGAGTCTGATCTCCTCGGAAGAATTCGCCCGCGGTGCCGAAGCCAAGTCGGTCGATGTGCAGAACGTGTATTCGGTGAAGGATGCACCCAGCGTCACCAATTTCCTGGCCGATCATTTCCCCGGCCGCATGGATGAAATCCACGGTTTCAACTGGGGTGCGCCGCTGGCAGTGACGTCGGACACCGTGATCCGTGAATATGAAATACCCCAACCCAATGCCGTGCGCGAAGCGTTGCTGCTCGGCAAACCCAAGCAACTGTATGTGGCCGACGTTGCCAGCAACCGCATCTTCAAGGTCGATCCGGCTTCGGGTTATACCTCGGTGATCACCATCCCTGCCGAAACCGATGTCGGGCCGCATTCGCTGCATCGCGGCGCCGATGGTTCGCTGTGGATGGCACCATTCGTGTCCAGCGTGGTCGGTCATTACGACATCGCCAGCGGCCAGTGGAAAACGTGGCCGATGAAGGACATCACCGGCAAGAGCACCGGCGTGCACGATCTCAGCTTTGGTGCCGAGCACACGCTGCTCACCGACAAGGACGGCTATATCTGGTTCTCGGATGTCACCAACAATGCGATCGGCTATCTCGATCCCGCTACCGGCAAGAGCGAAATCTATCGCGCGCCGGAACCGCCGGGCCGGCCCGGCAACGGGTCGATGTATGGCCTGGTAATGACCGCCGACCGCGAACACCTGTGGTTTAGCCAACTGCGTATCGGCAATGTCGGCAGCTTCAACATCAAGACCCGCAAGTTTGAACAGTCATTCATGTTGCCGACCAACGCCGGCCCGCGCCGACTCGGCATTTCCGCCGACGGCATACTCTACGTACCGCTTTATGGCCGCGGCCAGTTGGTGGAGTACGACACCAAAGCCTACAAGCTGATCGGCCAGTACGATCTGCCGGACACCGCCAGCGCACCGTACGCGACGGTCTGGGATCCGTTGCGCAAGGTAGTGTGGGTGACGACGACCAATGCCGACGTGTTGTACCGCTTCGATCCACGCGACAAGAGCATCGCCGCGTTGCCGTTGCCGCGCATGGGCGCGTTGATCCGCACGCTCGATGTCGATCCCGACACCGGCGTGCTGGTCACCTCGTACGGCAATATCGTGCAACAGGTGCACGGGCCGCGCATGGCTCTGATGATAGATCCCGGCGATCACGTAATCGGTCAAGGCAAGGGGAAATGACAGCCATGAAGAAACCCACTATTGCGCTGCTTGCTCTGTTGTCATTCACAGTGCACGCCGCCGAACCCGACGGCGCCACGCTGACCAAAACCATGCGCTGCTATTCGTGCCACGATCTCGTCAAACCGCTGATCGGCCCGCCGTATCAGGCCATTGCCGTACGCCATGCCGCCGACAAGGAGCTGATGGTGGATGTGCTGGCGCGCAAGATCGTCAAGGGCGGCGGCGGTAACTGGGGTGTGGTGCCGATGGTGCCGAACGAACACGTCAGCGAAGCCGATGCGCGCACGCTGGCGGCGTGGATACTGGCGCAGGTGCCGAAATAACCAATCACTTGCTCAGACGATCGATGCGTTCCCTGGTTGCCGGATGGGTGGACAGATAATCGGTCCAGCCTCCGGTGTTGTCATCTTGTCCCGAGGTTGGGTTTGCCTGCTTTGCTGCCACGCAGCGTTTGATGGCTTCGTCCTGCTGGGGGCCATTCTCGCTGGCAGTTTTGCTGCGACAGGCGTGGTAATACGATTCCAGCCGCGCCAGTATGTTGCCGAATTCGCTGGTGGCGATGCCCAGCTGTCGCATTTGCGCGACCGCATAGTCATCGGCTTCGCGTTCTGCCTCGCGCGAGAACGCGGTTTGCAGCAGGATGTTGGGCAAGGCCAGCACCAGGTTGCTGACGGTGCCGGCATCGCCAAGGATCAACAACGTCACCACGCCGACAGCTGACTGACTGATGATGTTGCGCATCAAGTGACGATGTTCCAGATGACCGAGCTCATGCAATAACACGCCACTCAATTGCGCGTCGTTGTCGGCCAGCATGGCCAGCTCATCGGTGAGCACGATGGTGCCGCCGGGCAAGGCGAAAGCGTTGGCGGCCAGATAGTGGCCGTGCCGGAATGCCAGCCTGAGTTGATAGCTGCCATGGTAGTGAGCCGTATCGGCGGCAAAAAGCCGCGTGATTTGCTGTTGCCGTTCGCTGCTCAGTTGGGTCGGTTCCAGTACCAGTTTATCCAGTTGATCCAGCACGCTGGAACCAAGCTGCTGTTCGACTTCGGTGGGGACCAGCGGTGCCACTGCCCGGGCCACCAAGCCTATGCCCCAGAAGTAGCTGACGCCGGCAAACCCCAACACCAGCACCGACGCCACGATGGCATTGATGATTTTTTTCTCGAGCCGGTGCAGATGGCCGTAGCGGCGGCCGAAATGATGCAGGCAGATGGCCAGCGTGTCGTGATCCGGCGTTTCGAAGACGGCGCCATCCGGAAATCGCAGCGTAGCCGGAAGGCCGGCAATGCGGCTGTCAGCGCTTAACAGGCTGAATTGCAGCGAAGACGGACGCAGTGGTGGTTCCAGCGTGACGCCACCTTCTGCATCGACGTTCAGCGTGGCATCGATAGCCTGCGCCGTGAGTCCGTCGAAATAACGTCCGGCGAGTGCAAAGCTCATAGGCCGATGTCGATGTCGAAGAAGTCGCCGATTTCTTCGCCTACCGCACTGCGATCCACATCGTGCTCAGCGGTGACGGAGGCCAATTCTTCGGTGGGAATCCAAGTGTGTACTGCATTGTAACGAGCCTGGCGAACCGCAGCCCACGGATAAAACAGTCCCAGGGTGAACACCATGCCGAGCAGGTTGGTGAACAGGATCCAGGCCATAGCACCACCTTTGAAGTCGCCGCTCAGTGCCTGTTTGCCGAACATGGCGGAGTTCCGCAACAGAGTGTTGCGGCGCGACGTGAACCAGCCAGACAGCAGGAACATCACCAGATAAACCGGAATCACGATGACCAGCACCATCTTGCCCAGCGCCGCCGGATTGGTTGGTGGTTTGCCGACGAATATCGCACTGAAAATCACTCCCAATATCATCAATAACAAGAGCATTGCACCCAACGTGATGACCAGCATCAAGCCATACAGTCCGTAAAAAGAGCCGGCACCGGCGGTGAAGTTGCAGCGCAGCGAACCGTACTGGCTGTGATCGATGACGAAGCGTGCACGCAGGTAGTCCAGCCACGGAATCATCGGAATAAAACAGAGCAGCAGGATTTGCGGCAGCAAGTTGGCCTTGTCTACCATGGCGCCCTGGTTGCTCGCGAGTTGTTGCGGTAATGCTGAGTAGACGAAACCAGCTAGCAGCAACGACAGTAGGATCGGCAGCCATACGACCTTGTACGCAGCGGCATAGCTGGTGCGAAAACGGAAACGGATGTGGCGGTAGGCCGTATTTCGTAGCGTGAAAGCAATGGAACTCACCAGGATGAACGGAATCAACACGGCAAGCACGCACACCAGAGGGAAGGCATAGGCAGGCAAGTAGCGAGTGACTGCTGAGTAGATTGCCAGCAGCGATACCGCGATCAGCCGGCCGATCAGGATGCGCTTGGGATCGCCCAGGTATTCGAAGCCGTGCCCGTCCAATCGGGTATGGCCGTAGAAATATCGCAGGCGCCGCACCTTGGCCCAGGCCGAGAAAATACCAAGGGTAACGATGGTAAGTGCGAGATTGACGATCCAGATGCCGAAATATTCGGTGCCGCTGCCGGTGAATTCGAGAGCCTGACGGGAGTTGTTGTTATTGGTGTCGTTGATAGGGCGATCCATCCATCCTCCTGATTGTTATTGTGAGCATTCCAAATGCAAATCCGCCAGCGATGATACTTCAATCCCTCATAAAACAAACCACAGCAGGGCAGGCAAGGACAGGAACGACAGGAGCGTCGAAATCACGACCGTGCTGGCCACTTCTTCCGGATCGCGGTTGTAGCGCACGGCAAACATGTAGGCGAACACGGCCACCGGCATCGCGCTTTGCAGGATCATCACGCCGCGCGCCGCACCCGACATGCCGAACGATTGCGCCAGTGCCACGCCGACGCCGAAACCCATGCCTATTCGCAGCACCGACAGCAACAGGCTGCGGCGCAGGCTGGTGATCCGGAACCGCGCCAGCGACACGCCCATCGCGATCAGCATCAGCGGTATCGTAAAGCCGGCCAGCAGCTTGATGGTGTTCTGCGCCCACGCCGGCGGTTTGGTGCCGGTCAGCACAAATGCCAGCGTAATCAACACCGCGTAGAACGTGGAGTTTCTGAACAGCTCGCGCAATGACAGCTTGCCCGACGTGATCATGGCACCGAGCGTGAAGCCGAACAGTACGTTGACCATGAAGTAAGTCATGCCCAGCGCCTGGCCCTCGGACTTGAAGGCGAGGATGCACAGCGGCAACCCCATGTTGCCGACGTTGGGAAACATCTGCGCGGGCAGCCACGTGCGCAGGTCCTGATTGGTCAACTGCAACACGGCGGCAGCGATCGCCCCAAAGGCAATCATGGCCAGAAACGCCGCCAGCGCCATCTGGCCGAATGCCGTCAGGTCGATGTTCTGCTCCATCATCGACGAGAACACCAGGCACGGCGCGCCAACGTCCATCACCAAACGCGACACGAACGGCGTGTCGAACGCGAGTCCTTTCTTCACCCAGCCGTAGCCGATCAGCGCGCAGATGAAGACCGGCGCGATGACGGAGAAGATCGTATAAAGCATGGAGTTCCTCGTACGGGCACGCCACGGCGTGCCCCTACACGGTTCGACAGATTATTTCCCAGCCCATGCCGGCAGTTTCTTCGGCACCAGCGTGTGCTTGAGCCTGGCGTACTGCGGCAGGCCGTTGGCAAACGGCGGGTAGTCTTCACCGAGGATCAGCGGGGCGAAATAATCGCGTGCCGTGGCGGTGATGCCGAAACCATCGGCCGTGATGAAGTCGCGCGGCATCTTCTTCTCGACGTTGGCGACGTTGCTCAACTTCGCCTCGCCGACCGACCAGCGGTACGGCGCGTTGCTGTCGCGCACGATGGTCGGCATCACGGCGTTCTTGCCGGCCAACGCAAACTCCACCGCGGCCTTGCCCATCGCATAGGCCTGGGCAACGTCGGTGCCGGAAGCGATGTGGCGCGCCGAGCGTTGCAGGTAATCGGATACCGCCCAGTGATATTTGTAGCCGAGTTCCTGCTTGATCATGTTGGCCATGAACGGTGCCACGCCGCCGAGCTGGGCGTGGCCGAACGCGTCCTTGCCGCCGGCTTCGGCGAGGAAGGTGCCATCGGCATAGTGGGCGCCTTCACTGACGACGATGGCGCAGTAGCCGTATTTGCCGACACTTTCCTTCACCTTGGTCAGGAACGCGGCCTTGTCGAAGGCGATCTCCGGAAACACGATGACGTGCGGTGCATCGCCGTCCTGCTCGGCGGCCAGACCCGCGGCACCGGCGATCCAGCCGGCGTGGCGGCCCATCACTTCCATCACAAAGATCTTGGTCGAGCTTTCGCACATCGACGCCACGTCGAGACCGGCTTCGCGGATCGATACCGCCACGTACTTGGCCACCGAGCCGAAGCCTGGGCAGCAGTCGGTGATGGGCAAATCGTTATCGACCGTCTTCGGCACGCCGATGCAGGTGATCGGGAAGTTCATCCGCTGGCTGAACTGCGCCACCTTGTTGGCCGTGTCCTGCGAATCGCCGCCGCCGTTGTAGAAGAAGTAGCCGATGTCGTGCGCCTTGAACACTTCCAACAGGCGTTCGTATTCGGCGCGGTTCTGCTCGACGCTTTTCAGTTTGTAACGGCACGAGCCGAAGGCGCCGGCGGGAGTGTGACGCAATGCGGCGATGGTGGCGTCGCTCTCGAGGCTGGTGTCGATCAGTTCTTCGCGCAGGGCGCCGATGATGCCGTTGCGGCCGGCATAGACCTTGCCCAGTTTGCCGCTCTTGCGTGCGGTTTCAATGACGCCACAGGCAGAAGCGTTGATGACGGCGGTGACGCCGCCGGACTGGGCATAGAACACGTTTTTTGCAGAGTTGCTGGCAGACATGATGAGGCTCCTTCGATGATGTTCGCATTCTACTGAATTCGCTGGCTCCATGTAGGGGCACGCCATGGCGTGCCCCTACGCGCCGGACAATGGCAAGCACATGGATGTTTTGCGACAATCCCGCCATCGTTTCCGCGGCGGAACAGCATGCGCATCCACATTCTCGGCATTTGCGGCACCTTCATGGGCTCGCTGGCGGTACTCGCCAAGCAGCTTGGTTACCAGGTCAGTGGTTCCGACCAGAACGTCTATCCGCCGATGAGCACGCAGCTGGAACAGCAAGGCATTGCGCTGTGCAGCGGCTACGACCCCAAACACATGCTCGACAACAAGCCCGATCTTGTTGTCATCGGCAACACCTGTTCGCGCGGGAATCCGTCGGTCGAATACCTGTTGGAACACGATCTGCCGTTCACGTCCGGCCCGGCCTGGCTGGCCGAGCACGTGCTGCGCGGCCGCTGGGTACTCGGAGTCGCCGGCACCCACGGCAAGACCACCACCACCAGCATGCTGGCGTGGATACTCGATTACGCCGGCATGGAGCCGGGCTATTTGATCGGCGGCGTGCCGAAAAACTTCAGAGTGTCGGCCCGGCTCGGCGGTTCCGACTTCTTCGTCATCGAAGCCGACGAATACGACAGCGCGTTTTTCGACAAGCGTTCCAAGTTCATCCACTACCTGCCGCGCACCTGCATCATGGGCAACCTCGAGTTCGACCACGCCGACATCTTCCGCAGCCTCGAGGACATCCAGATCCAGTTCCAGCACCTGTGCAAGACGATTCCGCAAATTGGTTTGATCGTGGCGCCGACCGGCTCGGCCGCGCTGGAGCAGGTGTTCGCGGTGCAGGGCGAGAAGAGCAAGACGGTGTGGTGCCCGATCCAGCGCTGCGGTGTGCAAGGCACTGCCGGTGCCGATTGGAGCTTCGAGCCGCTGAGCGCCGATGGTTCCGCGTTCCGCTTGCAGCACGGCAACGACAGCGCCGAAGTGCGCTGGTCCTTGCTCGGCGAGCACAACATGCAGAACGCCACTGCCGCCGCCGCCGCGGCAGCGCATGCCGGCATACCGCTCAAGGTCACCGCCGAGGCGCTCGCCAAGTTCGAAGGCGTCAAACGCCGGCTCGAACGCATCGGCAGCGTCAACGGCATCGACGTCTATGACGACTTCGCCCATCATCCGACCGCGATCGACACCACGTTGAAAGGTCTGCGCGCAGCGATGACGAAACAAGGCATCAAGGGCCGTCTGGTCGCGGTGATCGAAGCGCGTTCCAACACGATGAAGATGGGCTATCACCAGCACACGCTGGCGGCTTCGCTCGACGCCGCTGACGCGGTGCTGTGGTTCAAGAGCGCCGCCACCAAGCTTGATCTCGACGCTATCGCCAACGTGGCGAAGCCGGAATTCCATGCCATGGACAACACCGACGCGATGTTGGCGTGGTTGACAGCCAATCTGCGCCAGGGTGACCAGGTCGTCATCATGAGCAACGGCGGTTTCGAAGGGATGCATCAACGCTTGCTGAAGACGCTCGAAGGCGGCTGACGTGCAAAGCCTTATGGAAACCATCCCGCTGTTTCCGTTGAACTCCGTGATGTTTCCGAAGGGCCGCGTCTCGTTGCAGATTTTCGAGCCGCGCTACATCGACATGCTGCGTCATTGCATGCGGGACAGCAGCGGCTTCGGCATCGTGTTGATCTCGAACGGCAGCGAAGTGATGCGGCCCGGCGACAAGCTCGACGTGCATCGGGTCGGCACTTATTGCGAGGTAGTGGACTGGAACCAACTGCCGAACGGGCTGCTCGGCATCACCGCCGAAGGCAAACGCACGTTCCAACTGGTCGAGACCTGGCGCGAAAGCAATCAGCTGTGTCGCGCCGTCGTCAGATTCCGCGCGCAGGACGCTATCGGTGCCGACGCGCTGGAAGTGGGTTACGAATTCGAAGAATACGTCGAGCTGCTGCGAGGGTTGTCGCGCCATCCGGCGATTTCGGAACTGAAACTGGAAGTGAACTTCGACAACCTGCGCGAAGTGGCGTGGCGGCTCAGCGATCTGTTACCGATCGCCAACAAGGAAAAGCAAACGCTGCTGGAACTGGAAGATCCGATCGCGCGCTTGCAGCAGATCGAGTTGTACATCCGTGCGATGAATAATTGAATTTTATTCGTGCAGCACGATGTAATTGATGATGGCGGCGGCGATCGCCATCGCCACGATGATGCCGATATTCCACGCCAGGATGGCCCACACGCGGAACTGCTTGCCTTCGGCCGGGTAGAAGCCGGTACGATCATATTGGCGATCCGGCGGGACCGGTGTGGAAGTGCCGTCGGGCGTGGAGTCAGGGGCTTGCGGGTCTGTCATGATGGGCATAACCGGCGATTACATGGGGCGCCATTGTACCTCCCGCCGCCCGGCAACGGTTGATCCCGGCCAAACGGCCGCAGTGCGGAACACGATATGAGCAAACGACCTTCGATCAAGCAGCTCGAATACTTCGTCACGGTGGCGCGGGCTTCCAGTTTCCACGGCGCTGCCGATCAGTTGGGCGTTACCCAGCCGGCGCTGACGATACAGATCGCCGCGCTGGAAAAACTGCTCGGCGTGCAATTGTTCGACCGCTCGCGGGCCGGCACGTTGCTGTCGCCGGCCGGGCGCGAAATGCTGCCGCTGGCGCGCGAAATCCTCGACCAGTACCAGCAACTGGCCGATCTCGGCGAGCAGAGTGGGCACGAGATGGCCGGCAACTATCGCATGGGCGTGTCGCCCACCATCGGCCCGTATCTGCTGCCGCGCGTACTGCCGGTGCTGCACCAGCGGTTCCCCCACCTGAAACTGCACATCCAGGAAGACGTGCCGCGCAAGCTGGAGCAGGGGCTCGATTCCGGTACCTTCGATCTGATCCTTACCGTGCTGCCGGTCAATGCTGGCAGTAACCGTGTGCGGCCTCTGTTCACCGAAACCATCAAGGCAGTGTTTCGCACCGATCACGTACTGGCGAAAAAGCAGAAGATTCGTGGCCGTGACCTGCATCTGCAAGGCGTGCTCGACATCGACGAAACCCACCACCTGCATCGCCAACTGGTGACGCTGTGCGACAAGTACGGCGCCAAGCTGCTGTACCAGCAGGAGGCCAACACACTGTCGGCGATGCGGCTGATGGCGATGCTCGGCATGGGCATCGCGTTCTTGCCAGAGCTGTTCCTGCAGGCCGAGCTGAACCAGTCGGAAGACCTGAAGGCGGTGTCGCTGGAAGATGAAGAACTGACCCGCACCCACATCGCGATGTGGCGCAAGAACGCGTCGTCGCGTCACCTGTTCCAGAAGTTGTCGTACGAGATCAAGGCGATTGCGCTGGAGCAGTTCGGTAGCGTGCTGGTGGATGCGAGTACTGATGAGGCGTTGCCGGAGACTTGGTGAGTAGGAAATAAGATAAGGAAGGGACTAATAAATGTTTGATGTTAATACAACACTGATATTGGGTGCAGGAGCAAGTCATGGATATGGCTATCCATTAGGCGATGAGTTGATTCAGAAAATTATCAATTCTGCAGAGAAAGAAATTCTATTGGACCCTTCTTATACGGGGCAAACTAATTTGCAAGTTGATCTCAAATTTATTCAACAAATGGCTCATACACTTAGATTTTATGATCCAGTAAGTATTGATTCTTTTCTGATGAACTACAGCGGCAATACGTTATTTATAAAGGCAGTGAAGATGATCATTGCCAAAATAATACTTTCTTGTAGCAATGAGAAAAAATTTGAGAGGGGTGCCACTTACGATGGTGGGCTAAAAGAAATGAGTAACTGGTATAGATATATTTGGAATGCCTTGGTTGCAGGAGTTGCCCCCAAAGATCTGGCTGATCAAAGAATGCAACCCAATTTTAATATAATAACTTTTAATTATGATTCCTCATTAGAACATTATCTCTATACAAGGGTAGATTCTCAATCCTCTTTCTTGACTGCAGATCAAAAGAGAGACTTCAAAGTAAAAATCGCTAACTCTATTCATCATGTTTATGGCAGCCTTCTAAATTTTACAGGTAATGAGGCGGGGGCTAAATATGAAATTTATTTTCCGCCAAATTATCTGACAGCAGACTTTCTTTCGCAGTGCTGCAAAAATATTCATTTAATTAACGAAAGAGAAAAAAATTATCAATCACTCCATGAAATAATTAAAAAGAGCGAACAAATAGTTTTTCTTGGTTTTGGGTTTGATGACACTAATATTGGGGAAAGCGTCTTAAATTTAAAAGATACGATTAATACTAGAGTATCACCGTCAGGTAAGTTGCTGCCCGTTGTTAAATATACAAATTTTGGAGACTCAGCACTTATAAATTCAAAGGTTGAGTCGTTTACGAAGCCTAATGTGCCATATCCGCATAAAAGTAGTGATCGAGTTTTTAAGTCTACAAAACGCGTTTATCAGGCATTGGCAGAAGACTTTAGTCTGAATACTTTTTAGGGTAGCAATCTAGTCGCTTCAAAAAAGAAATCCCTCACAATTAACAATTAGGCCTCCTGGCACAGTGAGGCTCCGTCAATTAACGTGTATAGCCTGTGTTACATCCAATAAAAAAGCACTTAGGGCTTGTGCCACTAAGTGCTTTCGAATTGGTAGCGATGGGTGGACTTGAACCACCGACACCCGCATTATGAATGCGGTGCTCTAACCAGCTGAGCTACATCGCCATAAACTGTGTGAGGGCGCGAATTCTAAGGCCTCAGACGTTGAAACGGAAGTGCATCACGTCGCCGTCCTGGACGATGTAATCCTTGCCTTCCAGCCGCCATTTGCCGGCATCCTTGGCACCTTGTTCACCCTTGTACTGGATGAAATCGGCGTAGGCGATCACTTCGGCGCGGATAAAGCCCTTCTCGAAATCGGTGTGGATCACGGCGGCGGCCTTGGGCGCGGTGGCGCCGATCTTCACGGTCCAGGCCCTTACTTCCTTGACGCCGGCGGTGAAGTAGGTCTGCAGGCCGAGCAGTTCGTAGCCGGCGCGGATCACGCGGTCGAGGCCGGGTTCGCTCATGCCGAGGTCCTGCAGGAAGGCGAGCTTGTCGTCGGCCGCCAGTTCGGCGATCTCGGCTTCCAGCTTGTTGCAGATCACCACCACCACCGAGTGCTCGGCCTTGGCGATGGCGGTGACCTGGTCGAGATACGGATTGCTGCTGAAGCCTTTTTCATCGACGTTGGCGATGTACATGGTCGGCTTTGCCGTCAGCAGGTGGAACTGCTGGATGGCGGCGAGTTCTTCTTTTTCCAGGCCGAGGCTGCGCACCATCAAACCCTGGTCGAGATGCGCGCGCACCTTGGTCAGCACGTCGCGGGTCTTGATGGCGTCCTTGTCCTGGCCCTTGGCGGCCTTGGTGGCGCGGTCGAGACCTTTCTCCACCGTTTCCAGATCGGCCAGCGCCAGTTCGGTGTTGATGACGTCGATGTCGTTCTTCGGATTGATGGCGTTGGCGACGTGGATCACGTTCTCGTCAACGAAGCAACGCACCACGTGGGCGATGGCATCGCACTCGCGGATGTTGGCGAGGAACTTGTTGCCGAGACCTTCGCCCTTGGACGCGCCTGCAACGAGGCCCGCGATATCGACGAACTCGACTGCAGTCGGCACTACTTTCTCCGGCTTGACGATTTCAGCCAGCGCATTGAGGCGGAAATCCGGCACCGGCACGATGCCGGAGTTGGGTTCGATGGTGCAGAACGGAAAGTTTTCCGCCGCGATGCCGGCCTGCGTCAGCGCGTTGAACAGCGTGGATTTGCCGACGTTGGGCAAGCCAACGATGCCGCATTTGATACCCATATTTTCAATTCCTGTTCATGTCTTGGGCCGGGCTTGCTCCGACGAAGCTTCAGCGAAGTCGAGTGTGCAACTGGTTCATCGCCAGTTGCAGCTTGCCTTGCACCAGCAGCGGCATCAGCGCCACTGCCTTGTTGATTTCATCATCCATCGCCGGTTCTTCTTCGCGCCGGAAATTGCCGAGCACGTAGTTCAATACCAGCGAGGCATTGCCCGGGTGGCCGATGCCGAGTCGCAGCCGCGCAAAATCCGGACTGCCGAGCGCGCGGATCACGTCGCGCACGCCGTTGTGGCCGCCGGGGCCGCCACCGACTTTCAGGCGCGTGGTGCCGAGCGGCAGATCGAGTTCGTCGTAGGCGATCAAAATTTGCGCCGGTTCGATCTTGTAGTACTGCGCCACCGGCTGCACGGCGTCGCCGCTGTTGTTCATGTAGGTGGTGGGGAACAGCAGGCGGACTTCGTGGCCATCGACGCTGGTGCGGCCGGTCAGGCCCTTGAATCTGGATTCGGACTTCAGCTCTGTCTTGTAGGCCTTGGCCAGGGCCGCCAGAAACAGGGCGCCGGCGTTATGCCGGTTGTACTGGTATTGTTGGCCCGGATTGCCCAGGCCAACAACCAGTGCGATGGCAGCGCTCATAAAGCAGCGTTGCTAACCGCGTGAGCTTACTTCTTCTTCTCGGGAGCAGCGGCCGGAGCAGCGCCTGCGGCCGGAGCAGCTGCAGCAGCAGCGGCGTCAGGCGCAGCAGCAGCAGCCACCGGTGCTTCTTCTTTCTTCGGCAGGTTGATCGACACCACGGCGAGGTCGCCGCTGGCAC
Organism: Candidatus Acidiferrum sp.; assembly: GCA_035500035.1. GTDB lineage: Bacteria > Pseudomonadota > Gammaproteobacteria > Pseudomonadales > Pseudohongiellaceae > CAILUG01. The sequence continues at coordinate 18,236 of DATJXP010000051.1, forward strand.
CGTGACCCAGCGATACGCTGCGCACGCCTTCCGGCAGTTTCAGGTCGGAGATGTGCAACGAATGGCCGAGGCCGAGTGCCTGGATGTCGACTTCGATGTACGCCGGCAGGTGTTTCGGCAAGCAGGCGATTTCGAGTTCAGTGACCAAGTGCGATACCACACCGCCACCTTGCTTGACGCCCACCGAGCTGGCTTCGTTGAGGAAGTGCAGCGGTACGCGGATGTGCAGTTCGCGGTCTTCGCGCACGCGCTGGAAGTCGGCGTGCATCAGGCGCGGCTGCGACGGATGGCGCTGCAGGTCCTTGATGATCGCGCTTTCGGCGACGCCATCGACTTTCAGTGTGACGATCGAGGTGAAGAACGCTTCGTTCTCGATTACGTAGGCCAGATCCTTGTGGATCAGCGAGATGTTGGTCGGGGCCTTGTCGGCGCCGTACAGAATGCCGGGTACCGAACCTTCCTGGCGGCGCATGCGGCGGCTGGCGCCTTTGCCGGCGGTGGTTCTGGTTTTTACATCAAGAGTGAATTGTTGCTTGGACATCGTGGTTTCCTCCGGAACCGCTCCCGTCTTCGGGTCGGTTTCGCCATTGGTAGTGGGCTTGGGGCCCGGGTTGTCCTGCTTGCCGTCTGCAACCGACGACCACAGGGGGTTGCCTTCAGCGCTGCTCGGGATCAATGCTCCTCGAACATGGCGCTGACGGATTCTTCGTTGCTCACGCGGCGTATGCTCTCGCCGAGGAAGCGGGCCAGCTGCAGCTGGCGGATTTTCTTGCACTTGCGGGCTTCGTCGCTGAGAGGGATGGTGTCGGTCACCACCAGCGAGTCGAGCGTGGAATTGTTCAGATTGCTGATAGCGTTGCCGGACAGCACCGGATGCGTGGCATAAGCAACGACCTTGGTGGCGCCTTCGGCTTTCAATGCTTCGGCGGCCTTGCACAGCGTGCCGGCGGTATCGACCATGTCGTCGACGATGACGCAGGTGCGGCCTTTCACTTCGCCGATCAGGTGCATCACTTCGGTTTCGTTCGCCTTCGGCCGGCGTTTGTCGATGATGGCGAGATCAGTGCCGAGCTGCTTGGCGAAGGCGCGGGCACGTACCACGCCGCCGATGTCGGGCGACACCATCGTCAGGTTGTCGTAGCTCTGCGCGCGGATGTCGTCGACCAGCACCACCGAGCCGTAGATGTTGTCCACCGGAATGCTGAAGAAGCCCTGGATCTGTTCGGCGTGCAGGTCGATGGTCAGCACGCGGTTGATGCCGGCGGCGCTCATCATGTCGGCCACCACCTTGGCGCTGATCGGCACGCGGGCCGAACGCACGCGGCGATCCTGGCGGGCGTAGCCGAAGTAGGGCACCACGGCGGTGATGCGATGCGCGGACGAGCGATGCAACGCATCGGCCATCAACAGCAGTTCCATCAGGTTGTCGTTGGTGGGCACGCAGGTCGGCTGGATGATGAACACATCCTGGCCGCGCACGTTCTCGTTGAGTTCGACGTTGATCTCGCCGTCGCTGAATTTACGGACGTTGGCACGGCCGAGCGGCACGCCGAGCCACTTGGCCACCTTGAGGGCCAGTTCGGGGTTGGCGTTGCCACTGAATACCATCAGATTGTTGGCCATGCTCAAACCTGCTCGTCGTTGTGTGGCTGGGGTGGCTGGGATCGAACCAACGAATGCCAGAATCAAAATCTGGTGCCTTACCGCTTGGCGACACCCCAATAATTTTCTTGCCGTTCAAGGTGCTGTATCAGCCAGCCCGATCAATCAGTGCCATCAGTTCAACCAGCCCGTTCCAGCGCCTTCAGCAATGGGGACCGATCCACACCGCCGGCGACGAAACTTCGACAGCCCGGCAATTCGCGGGATGCTGCACCCTGCAGCAAGGACACAATGCCCTCGGCTTGCTCCCTTGCCGGGAAGCTGGCGAATACGCTGGAACCGGTTCCGGTCATCCTGGCTTCGGCAAACTGCCCCAACCACGCCAAGGCTGCTGCTACAGGCGGATAGAGCTGGCAGGACACCGCCTGACAGTCGTTCCGGCTACCCAAAAACGGAAAGGCGCGCATTGTCGTGGAGGGGCTATTCCTTGTCAATTCAGGGTGTTCGAATATTTGCCGGGTCGAGATGGCGCAGGCCGGGGTCAGCACGACGTACCAGCGGGGCGGGATCGTGACATTTTCCAGCCGTTCGCCAACCCCTTGGGCAAAGGCGCTGTGGCCATGCACGAAGACCGGAACGTCGGCGCCAAGGCCCAGACCCAATCGCTGCAAGCGGGTCTGATCCAGTCCGCATTGCCACAGCCGGTTGAGCGCCACCAGCGTGGTGGCGGCATCCGAGCTGCCGCCGCCGAGGCCAGCCCCCGTCGGCAATCGCTTGTGCAGATGGATGCGGGTGGGGACCTGCTGCCGGGCCAGCGGCTGCAACAACATCGCCGCCCGCAACACCAGATTGTCGCTGTTGGCGAGCGCGGGGTCGGAACAGGTGAAGGCAAAGCCCTTGCCGACGCCGGTTTCGAATTCCAGCTCATCGCCGTAATCGAGCAGCTGAAACACGGTTTCCAGGGTGTGATAACCGTCAGGCCGGCGGCCGGTGATGTGCAGGAACAGGTTCAGTTTGGCCGGCGCCGGCAACACCCACTTGCTCACGGCGCGGCTCCGGGTTGCCATTTGTCGATGACGAAAGTCAGCTGCAGTCCGTCGGTGTTCATCTTGATACGACCGGGCAGCACCAGCGTTTCGACTTCGGTATAGCGGTCGTATTGCAGTTGCCAACCGCGGCCTTTGTCATCGCGCTGCACAAGCGAGATCAGGCGGGAGTGCTCGTCGAATTCAGGCGTGGCTGCCACGTTCGGCACCGGCAGGCCACGCACCCAATACACCAGGTAGGCGGCGGGAAATTCAAAGCTGAGATATTGCTTCGTCAGTGCCTGCAAGCCTGGCAGCGTGACCGGTTGCTCGCCGGCTTTCTCGACAGTGACGCGTTGAACGGTGCCATACACGTGCGTGGTGCCGAGGCCAAGCAGTGTGCTGCGGAACACCAGATCGAATTGCTGGTCCTGTTGCTTCCAGACAAGGGCAACGGAGTCGGACTGATTTTCCTGCCTGACGCCGAGCCGGCCTTGCAGCGACCAATCCTTGCGCGTCAGCAACGCCTTTTCGTTGGCTTGGAAATCAGTGTTGCCGACCGGAGCCAGAGGCAGCGAAGTGCAACCAGCGACTATCAGTCCCAACGCGAGGACGACGATGCGTAACAAAGTGAAGGACACGGATCAGAGCGCTGCGGCGGGATCGAGCCGCTGCATCGTGCTGCGGAGGTAGGCGCCGTCGGGCGCTGTGCTCAATGCGCTGCGCCAGAGCTTGGTGGCGGCGGATTTTTCACCGAGTTTCCACAGCACTTCGCCGAGGTGGGCGGCAACTTCGGCATCGGGGAACAGTTTGTAGGCTTTGTCGAGATTGTCGCGCGCTTCGTGGTACATGCCGAGCTTGTATTGCACCCAGCCAAGGCTGTCGATGATGGCAGGATCGTTGGGCGACAGATCGTACGCGTGTTTGATCAGCTCATAGGCTTCCTGGTAGCGATCGGTGCGATCGGCCAGCGTGTAGCCGAGACTGTTGTAGGCCACCGGGCTTTGCGGCTCCAGCAGGATGATCTTGCGCAGATCGCTTTCCATCAGCGCCAGGTCGTTGATGTCCTGGCTCAGCACCGAGCGCAGGAACAGCAGTTCGACGTTGTTGGGAAACGCGCCGACCGAACTGTTGAGAAACGACTTGGCGGTCTCGAACTGCTTCTCGTCGAGCAGGGTATTGCCTTCCATCGCCAACAGCGTGATGTTGAGGTCGGCGTTGCGGAAGCGGACGTTCTGCAGGTAGCTGTGCACTTCGTTGTACCGGTTGGCCCGCACCATCAACTGCGTGAGATTGCGCAGCGACTGCAGGAAATTGCTGCCCGAACGCACCTTCATGTAGTGATCGATGGCGAGATCGTTGTGGTTTTCCTGCGCGTCGATGTAACCGAGATAGTAATTGGCGTCGTCGAGCCGCTGGCCGTTGAGAATGAGCCGTTGCAGATAGTTCCTGGCGTCGGCGTACTGGTTGATTTCCATGCTCAGCAGCGCCACCGAGTACAACAGATCGGTATCGGTCGGGTATTGCTGTGCGAGCGCGGCGAACTGGTCGCGCGCCTGCGGGTATTTCTTGTCGATGACCAGTTTGCGACCGTACAGGTAGCGCAGGTCCTTGTGGTCGGGGTATTGGCGTATGCCCTGCTCGATGCGTTTCAGCGCGGCGGCATGCTCATCCATGCCGTCGAGCAGTTGCACTTCCAGCATCACCAGGTCGCCGCCCTTGATGTCGGGCGTGCCGGTCGTAGCGGCACCTTTACCGCCGCGGTCGCGCTGCTCGACTTCTTTTTGCATCTGGCGGATCAGCGCCAATGCCGGCTTCGGCTGTTTGTCGAGCTGATACAGGTGCGACAGGCTCAGCCGCAGCGATTCGTGCGTGGGATAGCGTTTCAGCAACGCTTCGTAGTCGTCGATCAAACCACCGAGGGCGGGGGGAGTGCCGTTGGCGGAGGTGGCGGCGATCCTGGCCGACAGCAGGCGGAAATCGACGCTTTCGCCCTGGTCGAGCAGTGTGGCGAATTGCCGGAAGGCATCGCGGTAGCGGCCCTGGCCCACCAGTTCCACCGCGATGGTCTGGCGTGGTTCGACAGCCTGCGGTTCCTGTTGCAGCCACAGTTCGGCCATTTCGATGGCGAGCGGCGCCTCGCGCGAGAAAGCGGCGATGCGCATCGCGCGCTGGGCGATGCTGACATTGCCGGTTTCGCGCGCCAGCGCGACGTATTCGTTGAGCGCCACGTCGTTCTGGCCACGCTGGCCGGCGAGTTCGGCAATGATCGAGCGCGCCAGCTGATCCGCGGTGAAGCTGCCGTACTTGGGTTCCTTGTCTTTTTCCGGCGCCTTTTCGGCCGTTGCAGGACTGGCGGGTTGAGCGGTTTCTGTTCTGGCAGGAGTTTTGGCGGCAACCGGCGGCAAGGTCGTCGTCGTGCAGGCCGTCAGCGACAGCACAGACAACAGCAGGACTGCCAGCGCGCTGGCCGAAACGGATGCGGGGAGCTTGCGGAAGGGCGCCCGGGCCGCAAAGTGCAGGA
>DATJXP010000052.1:0-4018 GCA_035500035.1 Candidatus Acidiferrum sp.
CTCGGTGCTTATCGTCAGGACTGAGTCAGCCGGAAGCCCAACACCGCCGCATCGCGTACGGTTTGCGGATGCAATTCAAGATTTCCCACGCTGAAGTGAGTGAATTCGCGGCGCTGTGGATAGCTTTTGCGCAGCCGGTCAAATTCAATCGCCGGCTGTGCGCTGCCAAGCAGCGACTGCATTGCCTGATGATCCTTGCGCACATCGTACGCCGTCAAAATCAGTTGATCGAACTGCTGCTGCCATGATTCGTTGCCGGCTGGGATCGCCAAATCGCTGCCGGCAACTTTCGGCATGTCGCCAGGACCGCCAAATCCGAAGTGATCGCAGAACCGTTGCTGGATCATATGGGTGCCGGCCTCCTTGCCTTCATGACTATAACCGGCAATGTGTGGCGTGCCCAATGTCACCCGCCGCAACAATTCCAATGCGATGTCCGGTTCGTTTTCCCAGGTGTCGAGCACTACTCGCTGCAGTGGCCGCACCCGCAACCAATCCAGCAAGGCCGGGTTGTCGATGGCAGCGCCACGTGCGGCATTGATCAGCACTGAATCGGACGGGATTTGCCCCAGTTGTCGCTGCGATAGCAAGTGATGAGTTGGAGCGGAACCTGTCGATGTCAGCGGCACATGCAGCGTGATTACTTGTTGTTGCAGCACCTCTTCCAGCGTTGCAAAACACGCTGACAGCGGATGTGAAGGTTTCAGCAGAGGGTCGAATATCCTGACCCGCATGCCGAGTCCAAGCAGGCGCTCGGCCAGTGCACCGCCGATACGGCCACAGCCGATGATGCCGACACTCGCGTCTCGCCAGTGTCTTCCGGCGATCGGAGTCAGTGCCGCCAATGCAGAGAACACATAATCCACCACGGAGATCGAGTTGCATCCCTGCGCGGAAACCACCGTGATTCCGAGCCGGTGAAGACCTTCGATATCGATGTGATCGGTACCGCTGGTTGCGGTGGCGACGAAGCGGCAATGTGACTGAGCCAACAACGCCTGCGTTACCTTCGTCACCGACCGCACAAGCAGCGCATCGCAATCCTGGACGGCAACGGCATCGATGGAACGACCGGGCAACGTGATCACTTCGCCATATCGGGCAAACGACTGGCGGACTGCCGTGATGTTCTCGTCGGCGACTATGCGCATCGCAGGCAGAATCCTTCAGCCGGTTTTCTTGCGAATGCGATAACGGAAAGTGCTGCCATCCTGGGCGCTCTCCAGCAATTCGTGGCCGAGAAAAGTGCAGAACTTGGGAATATCGCGGCTGGTCGAAGGATCGGTGGCCAGCACGACCACTTCGGTGCCGGCTGCGATTTCGCGGAATTTCTTGTGCAGCATCATCACTGGCTCAGGGCAATAGAGCCCGCAGGCATCGAGCGTGACGATGTTGTCGCCTTGGTTATCGCTGGTGGAAGTCACTGCGTATCCTGGGGCATGCGATTGAGTCGCTCGCGGGTTTCGATATGGCAGGTTTGCGTGCCGCCATCATAAACGATGACGACGGTGCCACGATCGAGTTGGCGTAGTACATGCCGCACTTTGTCATCGAGGCTATAGACGTTGGGGCCGTAATCAGTGCCCTCCCGCGTCACGAACTCCTCCACCAGATTGCGCAAGGTATCGGGCTCCAGCGCGGTGTGGGGTATCTCCATGACTTGAACTTATCCGCTCAGTCCAACGCCAGCAGATCGATCAAGGTTGCTCCCGCGGCACGCTCCGCCCTGGTCAGCCGTTTATGTTCGAGGTTCTTGAAGTCGAACAACTCTGTGTCGCCAAGCTGGGAGGGCGCAACATTGAGAATGCTCTTGAACAACACATCGAGCCGGCCCGGATGTTTGCGTTCCCATTCATTGAGCATGGCCTTGATTTCCTTGCGCTGCATGTTCTCCTGGGTGCCGCACAGATTACACGGAATGATCGGGAAATTTTTCAGCTTCGAGTATTTGGCAATGTCGGCTTCCTTGCAGTAAGCCAGTGGACGAATCACGATGTGACGGCCATCGTCACTGAGCAGCTTGGGTGGCATTGCCTTCAGCTTGCCGCCGAAGAACATGTTGAGGAACAGCGTTTCCATGATGTCGTTGCGATGATGGCCGAGCGCGATCTTGGTGGCGCCGATCTGCTCCGCATAGCTGTAAAGATTGCCACGCCGCAGTCGTGAGCACAGTCCGCAATAGGTTTTGCCCGGCTCGGTCTTGTCCACCACGATCGAATAGGTGTCCTGTTCGATGACGTGATAATCGACACCCATCGCCTTGAGGTATTCCGGTAGTACGTACTCCGGAAAGCCGGGCTGTTTCTGGTCCAGGTTGACCGCCTTGATGCGGAAATCGATCGGCGCATGCTTCTGCAGATTCAGCAGGATATCGAGCAGCGTATAACTGTCCTTGCCGCCCGACAGGCACACCATCACATAGTCGCCGTCCTGGATCATGTTGTAATCGCCGATGGCGCGCCCCACATCCGCCCGCAGCGTTTTCCGCAGGCGATTGAGATTGAATTCAACCTTGCGAGGGTCCTTGGCCGCAGTAGCTTTGACGGTCACAGGTTCGGGTTTGGCTGGATCTAAATGAGTAACGGACATGTCAGGGACGGAAAAACGGGCTGAAACGAAAGTGCACATTATAATGGCGGCAACTTGTCATTGCCATTTGCCAACAACCACAATCGACCATGCTGCGCCTTTCCCTGCTTTTGCTTGCCTTGCTCGTTGCCTGCCGGATTGCTGTTGCCCAACCAGTCGAGAACCAGGCCGTTATTCTTCAATACCACCATGTCAGTACCACGACGCCCCGTTCTACCAGCGTGACGCCCGACGAATTCCGCGACCATATGCAATTCCTGCATGACAACGGCTTCACCGTATTGCCATTGCCCGAAATCGTGCAAGCGCTGAAGACTGGCAAGCAACTGCCCAACAAGACCATCGCCATCACGTTCGACGACGCCTACATTTCCATCTACACCACTGCTTTTCCGTTACTGCAACAATATCACTGGCCGTTCACGATATTTGTGGCGTCAGGCCTTGTCGGCCGCAACCCGAAGCTGTATCTCAACTGGGATCAATTGCGCGAGATGGGCAAGGCCGGCGTTACCCTGGCCAACCATAGCGTCAACCATCCGTATATGCTCGTGTTGAAACCTGGCGAAACACATGCCGAGTGGCTGTCACGCGTCGAGCATGAGATCGTAGATGCGGAACAAAAAATTCTGCAGGAGACCGGACAGAGCCATCATCTGCATGCGTACCCGTATGGAGAATACAACCAGGAAATCGCGTCGTTGTTGGTACGGCTCGGGTATGTCGGCTTCGGCCAGCACAGCGGAGCTATCAGTGCGTCTTCTGATTTCACCGCGCTGCCACGATTTCCTTTTTCCGGTTCGTTCGCCACGCTCAAATCGTTCAGCCAGAAAGCCAGCAGTCTGGCGTTCAACGTCCGCATTAAAGCGCCGCTGGATCCGGTGATCAGCGAGCCAGGCACATCGGCCTTGCTTGATTTCGACGGTAATTATCGCTTCGACAAGCTGGTTTGCGTTTTCAATGACCAGGTTTTGAAAATTTCGGTAGAAGATTCCGCACAGCAGATTTACCGCATCACCAACCCATCGCTGCAAAACACCCGGCGGCCGCGTTATGTCTGCACGGCGCCTGGCCACGATGGTCGTTATTACTGGTTTACCGTGCCCTTCTTCAACCCCGCGCTCCCCGACGGTTGACGACGGTCTCGGTTACGGAAACAACGTCTTGTCACGTTCGAGCAGATCGTTTTTGTAGATCATCAACTTGAGATCGTGGATGTATTGCGGACCGCGTTCGGAATAGCGGGCAAGCCCTTCCGTCAACGAAATGCCGTCGATGGGTTTCGATTCCTGGCGCAACGCCAGGCGGATCAGGCGCAAATCCTGGTACCCGGGGAAGGTATTCAAGTTGCGGAAATAGGCATTCACCGCATCCTCGATGCTGGCGAAACTCTTGACCTCATGGCTGGCGTCAGAGCGGCGATCACCAG
>DATJXP010000053.1:0-34614 GCA_035500035.1 Candidatus Acidiferrum sp.
CCCAACTTGGTGCCATTGCCATCGATCCTGATCGTGGTGCCAGTCCAAACGAGGCTGCGGGTCATGCCAGCGGTTACGTTCTGGATGCTGATCTGGGTCGAGGATGGCGTACCGGCCTGGATAATCATGAACTCCGAGATCAGGTTCTTGGCAGTGGAAGCCGCCAGAATCAATTCCGAAGCCTTGGCACGTACGGTGTAATCCTGATACGCCGGCAACGCGACGGCGGCCAGGATGCCGATGATCGCGATTACGATCATCAATTCGATCAGGGTAAAGCCTTTTTGGAGCTGTTTCTTCATTTGCTTCATGGCATTTCCTCTTTTGTGTTTTGTGATGAACGTCCTTTTTTTTTGACAAGTCGAACAGGAAAAAATCTCCTGTTCGACTGTGTCTATCCTTAAAAGAACTTAGTTACAGCTACCCGGCAGGTACTTGGAGCCAGCGATGGCTTTGCAGACCCAAGTCACGCCGCCCGAGCTGTTGCGGGTTGGGTGCAGACCCAAAACGACAGACTTGCCGGGGACACCCAACTTGGTGCCATTGCCATCGATCCTGATCGTGGTGCCAGTCCAAACGAGGCTGCGGGTCATGCCAGCGGTTACGTTCTGGATTTTGATCTGGGTGGAAGATGGCGTGCCGGCCTGGATAATCATGAACTCCGAAATCAGGTTCTTGGCAGTGGAAGCCGCCAGGATCAATTCCGAAGCTTTGGCACGTACGGTGTAATCCTGGTAAGCCGGCAGTGCGACGGCGGCCAGGATGCCGATGATCGCGATTACGATCATCAATTCGATGAGGGTGAAACCCTTCTGGATATTTTTCTTCATATTTTGCATGTGGACACTCCTGAAATGGTGGAACGGTTTTGGTGTGGATTGCGTGGGTAGTTCAGCAATACTCGTGCCACGCACAGCACCCCGATTTCCAGCCTTGAATTGTGTGGAGTCGGTCACAAAATTCCGGGGATGCTACCCAGCAATCACCAATACCAGCCAGTAAAAACCGGCTTTAGGCCGCATTTGTTACGGCTGCGGGACGACAATTCTCCACACAAACTGACAAAAATTGTCAGCCTCGGTGACGGCCATTTTGAGATTTTCTGCCCTATCACTCCATTTGACCCTTGGGGCACCGCACTCTTAGTATCCGATGCTTGTGCCTGCATCGAGTTGATGCGTGGACACAATGCCGACAGCACAACAGGGGAACATTCGCATGGCAAGAACTACAAAAGGCCAGCAGGGTAAAACCGCGGCCAAGGCCAACCAGGCAGCCAGCCAGAACCAGAAGACCGAATTCCGTTTTTACGACAACCGCCAGAACTACCTGTCGTTCATCAATACCTGCAACGAAAAATCCGCCATCGCCAAGCGCGCCAGCAAGGAATTCAACTTGCTGCGCCCGGTGCCGCCGGCGCTGCGGCTGTACGATGCCGGCATGGGCGACGCCACCGTGCTGAGCGATTGCCTGCGCGATCTGCACCACCGGTTTCCGACCGTGCCGCTGCTGGTGGTGGCGAAGGAAATCAGCATGGAAGACGTCCGCATCGGCCTCGACAAGATGGTGGACCGCTTCTGCGAACACCCCGCCACCGTACTGGTGCTGACCAACCTCAACTACGCCGACTGCCGCTTGATGCCGTCCAATGTTGCCTCCGCCAACGCGATGAACTGGCAGGAGATCAAACTCGAAGGCACGATGAGTTACGGCTACAAGCAGCAGCTCGAGAGCCTGCATCCGTTGTTCGCGCACGGGTGGGAAACCCAGACCAGCAACGTCACCGGCAATCCGCTGTTCAAGCGTCCGTCGGTGGTGGTGATCTACCGTCAGGATCACCAGATCCTGCTGGACTCGGTGATTCCCAAGCCCGGCCTGCAGAACTGGTATTTCGATTTCATTCTCGCGTCGCAACCGTGGCGCGCGCGCACATCCGCCAAGTTCAAGGCCGAAAAAATCGTCGCACCTCTGCTGCGTTCGTTAGGGCCCGGCGGCCGCATGCTGGTGATCCAGTCCTGCGGCAAGGATCCGGCGGAAGAAGTGATCCACGAATTCTGGCCCGACGAACAACCGTTCCCGGTCGACCGCCACGCCATCATCAACGAAGTGCGCAACGTGCTCGGCCGCGAAGCGCGCCACTACAAGTTCCGCGAAGAGCCCGATTCGAAGGCGATCTTCAGTTACCGCATGCATGCGCTGCCGTCCGAGATCGGCGGCGCCAGCATCGGCACTTCGACGCTGTTCGCGGCGTGGAACGCTTCGGTCTACGTCAACCAGATCGAAGACCAGCGGCTGGAACAAGTGATCCGCGACGGCACCTACCTGAAGGCCGCCGGCAAGATCCTGCAGAAATACGGCGGTCTGCATTTCAACGACGAAGCGTTCGTGATCTCGCGGTATTACGATTGACTGCATGACTGCGGCCCAGCGAGCTTCGTATCTCATCCATAAACCCCGGGAGTAGCGGCATGCGGCACTGGCCGGCAAAGGACACATTGGGAGTGTTTGTCCTGCTGGCCGTTGCCTTCGCATGTTTTGTACCCGGACTGTCCAGCATCTTCCTGTTCGACGACATTCCCAACCTCGCCCCTCTGACCAACATTGCACAGGAACCGTGGTTTTCCCGCAGTTTCTGGGAATATGTATTCAGCGGCGACGCCGGGCCGCTGGGCCGCCCGGTGTCATTGTTCACTTTCGCATTGCAGGCCAACTCATGGCCGGATGACCCGTTTGCCATCAAGCTGGTCAACTTGCTGATACATCTGGGCAACGGCGTGCTGGTCTACTGCATTTGCCGACGACTGGCCTCGCCGTTGGGCATCGTGCGTGAACGGGCCTCGCTGTTCAGCCTGTCGGCGGCGGCACTCTGGTTGCTGCATCCGGTCCACGTCTCCGTCGTGTTGTTTGCAGTGCAGCGGATGACATCGCTGGCTGGCACCTTCATGCTGCTGGGCGTGTTGCTGCACTTGCAGTTGAGGTTGTCTGCGACGACAAGCCCCGAATCACGGCGTTTCCTGCTGCTCTCGGCCTCGCTGGCAATCACCGGTCTGTGCGGTCTGCTTGCCAAGGAATCCGCCGCGGTAATGCTCTGTTACCTGCTGACGCTGGAATACACGGTACTGGCCGGTCTGCCGACAAGTCGTCTTCTGCTGCTTTGGCGTCGCGTATTCCTGTGGCTGCCGTTGTCAGTGCTGATCTTGTTGCTGATCTGGCAGTGGGCGACGTTGCAGCAACAGTTCGCACTCTACCGGGATTTCACGATGCTTGAGCGCGCACTCAGCGAACCTCGCGTATTGTGGAGTTATCTGCTGATGCTGATCGTGCCCGGCACGGCCAATCTGGCCTTGTTCCAGCAGCCGGGGTTGTCCCTGTCATTATTCGATCCCTCGACCACGATATTGGCATTGGCAGCATGGGCAGTCGTGATCGCCGGCGCTCTGTATTGGCGTCGACGCGCTCCCGTCGTGGCCTTCGCCGTTTTCTGGTATCTGGGCGGACATCTGATCGAATCGACCATTCTGCCGCTGGGACTCATGTTCAACCATCGCAACTATCTCCCGTTCATGGGTCCACTCATCGCGCTTGGCTATTGTCTTGCCCAACTGACACCGTCGCGGCGCGCGGCCTGGACTGTCGCAGCCGTGCTGTGCGCAGTGCTGGCTTTCCAGTCACAACGGCAAAGCATGATCTGGTCCGATCCGCTGAGTCTTGCCGCCAGTTGGTACCGTAGCGATCCGCACAATACCGACAATATCGAATTCTTCGCGGTACGACTGGCGGAAACCGGCGCCGAGCAAGCGCAAAATTCCGCGGCACTCTACCAGCAGTTGATCGACTCCAATCCTGGCGCCGACTGGTACCTACTCAACCGGCTGTTGTTGAGCTGCAAATTTCCCGCGCTACCGATGCCGGCCGCAAACACCTTGCAAACCTATCTGCAAACGCAGCCGCATTACCAGAACGATACTGCGAACCCGCTGCAGCAGTTGATGGCGCTGGCGGAAGATGAGCAGTGCCCGGGGCTCGATTCCGGACTGCTGTCGGCGCTGGTGGATCGCTCACTGCGCGTGGCCAAGCCCGAACAGCGCGGTCAACTGGAATTTCTGCAAGGCCGCCTTGCATTGATCAATGGCAAAAACGATGCCGATGGCGGCACCACGGCCGCGCTTGCCGACTTTCAACATGCGTATGAACTGTCGCACGATCCGGGTATTGCCTATGCACTGGCGGGACTCAATCTGCGTCTCGGCAACAACGCCGCCGCACTGGCAATGATCGACGAAGCCGAAGCGACGCTACAACGCCACAACGACATCACCACTGGCTCGCGCGCCACCAAGCTCGAAGCATTGGAGCGCCTGCGCACCTTGGCGAAAACGCCGCCACCGGCTGCCGCCAGGTAACGGAACCTCGCTCGAATACGCTAGAATCCGGCCTTTCCCGGCCGTACCCTTGATGTCATGACCCAACGCAACATCCTCGTCACCAACGCCCTGCCCTTCGCCAACGGCCCGATCCACCTCGGCCACATGCTGGGCTATGTCCAGGCGGACATCTGGGTGCGGTTCCAGCGCATGCAGGGCCATACCGTGCACTACGTCTGCGCCGACGACACCCACGGCACAGCGATCATGCTCAGCGCCGAGAAGGCCGGAATCACGCCCGAACAATTCATCGCCGGCGTACAGGTGGAACATCATCGCGATTTCCAGCGCTTCGGCGTCGAGTTCGACATCTACCATTCCACCCACTCGGAAGAGAATCGCGAGCTGGCCGGTTATATCTACGGCCAACTGCAAAAGAACGGCAAGATCGCCACGCGCAAGATCACGCAGTTGTTCGATCCGGAGAAAGGTTTGTTCCTCGCCGATCGTTTCATCAAGGGCACTTGCCCCAAGTGCAAGGCGGAGGATCAATACGGCGACAACTGCGAAGTATGCGCCTCGACCTATGCAGCAACTGACCTGATCAATCCGCGCTCGACCATCTCCGGCGCCACGCCGGTGCTGAAAGAATCGGAACACTTCTTTTTCAAACTGCCGGAATTCAGCGAGCTGCTGAAAGAGTGGACGCGCAGCGGCGTGCTGGTGACGTCGGTTGCGAACAAGCTGGCGGAATGGCTCGGCGGCGGGCTGCAGGAATGGGACATCAGTCGCGATGCGCCGTATTTCGGTTTCGAAATTCCCGGCGCTCCCGGCAAATATTTCTACGTGTGGCTCGACGCCCCGATCGGCTACATGGCCAGCTTCAAGAAGCTGTGCAAGGACAAGAACCTCGACTTCGACGCCTACTGGAAAGCCGGCGCCAACACCGAACTGTGGCATTTCATCGGCAAGGACATCGTCAACTTCCACGCGCTGTTCTGGCCAGCCATGCTCGACGCTTCCGGTTTCCGCAAGCCGACGCAGATCAGCGTCAACGGTTTTCTCAACGTCAACGGCCAGAAAATGTCGAAGTCGCGCGGCACCTTCATCATGGCCGACACTTACTTCCAGCATCTGAATCCGGAATACCTGCGCTATTACTTTGCAGCCAAGCTGGGCCAGAACCCGGACGATCTCGATCTCAACCTCGAAGATTTCACGCTGCGCGTGAATTCGGATCTGGTCGGCAAGGTGGTCAACATCGCCAGCCGTTGCGCCGGCTTCATCAGCAAGAACTTCAACGGCACGTTGTCGACTGTCGACAGCGAAAGCGCGATGACGCAAGAATTCCAGCAAGCCGCCGCTGAAATCGCCGCGCTGTACGATGCCCGCGAATACGGCAAAGCCATGCGCATCGTCATGGCGCTGGCCGACAAGGCCAATGCGTGGATTGCCGACAAAGCACCGTGGAGTTTGTCCAAAGCCGACCCGACGTCGAAACAAGTACAGGACATCTGCAGCGTCGGCCTCAACCTGTTCCGCCTGCTGATGATCTACCTGAAGCCGGTACTGCCGGCGATGACGCAACAGGTGGAAGCCTTCCTGCAGATCGCGCCGCTGCAATGGAGCGATGCGCAGACGCTGCTGCTCGGCCACAAGATCGGCGCGTTCTCGCCGTTGATGACGCGGGTCGATCCCGCCGCCGTCGCCGCGATGATCGAAGCCAGCAAGGACAGTCTCGCCGCCGCGCAGGAAAAGAAAACTGTCGATTCGCCTTTGGCCAAAGAGCCCATTGCCGCCGAAATCGAATTCCCCGATTTCGCCAAGGTCGATCTGCGGGTGGCGAAAGTGCTGAACGCGCAGCACGTCGAAGGCGCCGACAAACTGTTGCAACTGACGCTCGACCTCGGCCTCGGCGCCGATGGCAAGCCGGTCACCCGCAACGTGTTCTCCGGCATCAAGTCGGCCTACAAGCCGGAAGATTTGATCGGCAAGAGCGTGGTGCTGGTGGCCAACCTCAAGGCGCGCAAGATGAAGTTCGGCTGGTCGGAAGGCATGATCCTCGCCGCCGGTGACGGCAAGGACATCTTCCTGATTGCGCCGCACGACGGCGCCGTGCCCGGCACGCGCGTCACCTGAAAACAACGATCCAGGAAGAGACTCCCGTGCGCCACGCGCCCAATTTTTCTTCGCGCCTCCTGCTGCAACTGCGGCTGCTGCTGTTGTCGCTGGCCTTGGTGTTGACTGGAGTCTCCGCCAGTGCTTATGCAACCGACACCTATGACGCGCCGAGCAATGTATTGACGATCCCGAAGGTAGTGGTGGACCCCACGACCTACAGCAGCGTGAAGATCACGGTCGGCAACATACTCAGCGTAGGCGGCGGTGCGGCCGCAGCCGATCATGACACCTATTCCTTCGCCACCAACAAACTGGCGATTCCGTCGGTGCTGGTCGGCTCCACGCTCTACACCAATGTCGTCATCACGGTTAAGAGCATTCTCAGCGCGGCGCTGCCCGTCAAAAAATCATCCTACGAGAACAGGATGGCGGCGATACAGGCCATCGGCCCGCAGCTTCCACCGTTGACGGGCGATGCGCTGGCGTACGCCGATTTCTTCCAGGACGGCACCTACTCGTACGTCATCCACTCGCTGGAATACAACAACCAGGACCCCTCCACCGCCAACAAGTTCGGCCACATTTATTTCTACCGCAAGATCAACGGCGCCTGGGTGGAAAGCACGAAAACCCTGCTCGCCGACAACACCGGATGCTTGCATCCACGCAAAGCAGTCGTTGCCGACTTCAACGGTGACGGCAAGCCCGACATATTCTTCGCCTGCCACGGCTTCGATGCGTCGCCGTATCCCGGCGAACAACAGCACATCCTGCTCAGCCAACCGGATGGCTCCTACCAGAACATCACCACGGCATTCAGTTGTTTCTGTCATGGCGCGTCCGCGGGCGACCTCAACAACGACGGCTATCCCGACGTCGTCGTGGCCGACCAGATGGTGGCGCAAACGCCGTACGTGCTCATCAACAACGGCAACGGCACGTTTGCCCAGGATTTCAACCGTCTGCCGGCGGACCTGAAGAACCGGCAAATCTATTCGGTGGAACTGATCGACTTCGACAACACCGGCAAACTGGATCTGTGGCTGGGCGGCAACGAACCCAACGCCTATCCGTACCCGGCGCAGTCGCTGCTGTATCCGACCATCTTCAGGAATGACGGCCAAGGTTCGTTTGTTGCCAAGGCCCCACTCACCTTGCCCGCCGACATCACCCACGGCGAGGCACTCGATATCGTGTACGACAGCGGCTACATCTATTTGCTGCGCACCAGCGACTACACGACCGCGGCGATCCAGAAGATCACCTACCCGTCACTGACGTCGAGCCTCATCTATTCCCATACAGGCGCCTATTCCTTCGGCGCGCAATGGATCGACTGGATTGGCCTGTACCAGGGCAACATCGTGTCGCCGCGAGCCGAATATCAGCTTGCCGTTCCCAAATAGATCGCGCCTCGCCTTCCCTTCACTCCAACGTCGCCATCGCCGCTTTCAGCTCCGCCGACTCCATGCCGGTTTTGAAACTGGCCAACAACATCTTGGCCAGCATGAGCAAGGTATCGGCAGAAGTTGCCGACACTTTGCCGCTGATCAGCATCGCCTGGAACTGCTCCGGCGTCGGCGCAGTCAGGTCCTGCACCGGTGCCTGTGGCGTGGCCGCCATCATGCTCAGCAGACTGGCGTAGTACAGCCGCGTCATCAGTCGCATCAACACCAGGCGCGAGCGCAACGCGGCGTCAGGCGCCGTGCCCAGCCACGACTTGAGCAACACTGTTTCCAACTCCGGCACGATGGCGAAGTTTTCCGCCAGCACGGCAACGTCGAGTAACGCTTCGTTGCGATAGGCCGTTTCCCAATCGATCAGCCACAGACGTTCGCCGTCGAACAAGATGTTGCGCGGGTTGGGATCGTTGTGGCTCGACACATGCGCGGTCGCATCCCACGGACACACGGCGCGGATGCGCGCGAACGCCTCCAGATAGGGATCGATCAATCCCGGCGCAAACGACATTTGCATGCGGCCCAGCATGCGTTCGACGAAAACGCGGTAGTCGCCAACTACCGGAAACGGTTCGGTGTCTTGCAGTTTGTGCGCCAGTGCGCCGAGCGCCGTTACCAGCGCCTCCGGCCCACCGGGATACTGCGCCAGCGGACGTTGCTGCACGAAATCCATGATGGCCACGCCATTGGGTTCATCCGTATGCAGCACCGCCGGCGCAATGCCGGATTCGGCGGCGCGGCGCATGCAGGCGTATTGATGCGGATTGCGTAGCGGGTTGCGTTTGCCTTCGATCCGCAACACGTAATCGCGTGCTGCCACCTCGAGCCGGAACGCGTGTGCGCCGGACGCGCCGCCGGTTACTGGTGCCACCACCGTGACAGGTGCGGCGCCAAATGCCGCGGCAATCGCATTGCGTGCGGTGTCGTGCAGGATTTCCGGAATCGTTTCGATATTTTGGATGTTCATGTTCAGCCCTCCCGGGGCAACAAATGCTGTTGAAACCAGTCGCAGGCAAGCGCAGTGGCTTGTTCGCGTGCGGCTGGCGTTGTGAAACGCGGATCGGCGCCGGCAATGACCTTGAACGCGGACGCGACCTGCTTCGGAAAAATGCTCAGTGCCAAACGGTTGAAGCCGAGACCGACGCTGTCGGCACCGCCGACGATCAGCAAGGCCGGCGCCTGCACTTTCCACAGGCTCGACCCGGCCAGATCAGCCCGGCCGCCGTTCGAGACGATGGCGCGCACGACTCGCGGCCGTTCCGCCGCCACATGCAGCGCAGCCGCGGCGCCGGCACCGCAGGCCCAGCAACCGACCGGCAACGCGGCAAACGGCGGTTGCGCCTGCATCCAATCGACGACGGCAATCAGCCGCGCTGCGAGCAATGCAATCTCGAATTCGAGCTTGCCGTTGGCGACTTCCTCATCGTCTGTCAGCAAGTCCACCGACAACGTGCTGAAGCCGGCCCGGTTGAACCCGGCGGCATACTGGCGGGTGTCGGGGCGATAACGGGCGCTGCCGCTGGCATGTGCCAACAACACGAGCCCACGCGCTTGCGCGACACCGAATGCTTCCGCGTCGAGCTCTACTTGTTGCAAGACGATGCGTAACAACGCGGGCTTCGGCGCAGCTTCGGCAATTGCCGGAACCGGCTGCAAGCCTGCAGCAAGCGCTTCGATGTGAGCGGCAAACTTCGGCCACGACTCGAAACCATGCTCGCGCGCGATGACCAACTGCGCATCGGCCAGCTTGAACGGCGGCGGATCGGGATCGGATAACGCGCTCCAGCGCGGATGATGACGGCGGATGCGTGCCTGCGCCTCGGCGGAACCGGCTGTCTTGACCAGTTGCTTGGCCTGCTTGCGGTATTGACCGAGGTCGGGACGGAGAGGAAGCGTGCGGTCGTGCATACGAAGCCCTTTCACAAGGCCTGACGTCCGCATCACAGGCTGGAAAGAAGTTCGTTACGCAACGTCTCGCAAACCACACGAAGAAGTGACATATCGTTCAGGTGGGCACTGCCCTTCCCGCGGACCGGATGCGCCCCGAGCGCACGCGGGCAATCTAGCGGAGCGACATCGCGCAAGTCAACGCCGGCGTGATTACAACTCGTCGCTGCCGAGATGGATGATCTGCCAAGTTGCGGTGGAGGAGTGGACAAAAGCGCCGATATGGAAATGTTCAGCGTGACTGAAGCTGTGACAACTCCACTGCGACGCATCGGCGTCTTCGCTCAGCAGCAATCGCGGCTCGCCGGCTCCGGCGAAACCGATCGTGAAAGTGTCCAGCCCCAGCTTCAGACCCACTCCACGCGCTTTGACGTAGGCTTCCTTCAACGTCCATAGCCGGAAAAATCCCGCACGTAGGGCCGAGGCGTCCAGTTGTTGCAACCACTGCACTTCATCGGGCGAGAAATAACGCTGCGCCAGGGCCAGCATCTCCGCCGCACGACGCTCGTCTTCCACATCGACGCCGATTTCGGCATCGACTGTCACCGCCAACACGCAGAAGCCGCGTGTATGACTCAAATTGAAGCGTAGCGCTGACAGCCGAGCGTCCTGAGTCAACAGGTGCGGCTTGCCGTGTGTATCGCGACTGAAGCGCAACGCCGCCGGCTCGCAGCCGCAATAGCGCGCCAATACGCCGCGCACCAACCCGTGCGCCAGCAGGAAGGATTGACGATCGTTCACGCGCTGAAACAGCTGCCAACGTTCGCGCTCCTCCTTATCCAACCAGGCAGCGAAGGTATCAGCACGACCAGCGGCCAGATCAACCGGTTCTTGCAGCAACCACAACTGCACGCTGTCGCGCGAAAGCAGTGCAATCTGACTGGTGGGATACTGGGCGGGCATTATTGGCGGCTATAGTCCTGCAAGGTGTAGGACTGTGACACAACGTCGGTGAGTTTGAAAACAAGCGATTTGTATATCGTGGTCCCAATACGGACAGAAGGAATGACTAGAGTCTTTGTGTCAGGATCGTATTCTGCAGTCTCCTGGATCGACGTATCCATTTGCTTGGTGGAAAAGGTTTTCAGCGTCAACACGACCTGCGGCTGGGTACTTACCAATTGCATGTTCACTTCGTATAAACCAAGGTGATCTACCCAGACCGGGAAGGTAACCGACCCATTGCAGAGTTCCGTCAACGTTTCATTCTCGATGGTTGTCGAACAGTGATAAGCATCTGGCGGCAATCCAGCCAGACTATCGAGCGCGTAGGCTTTATTTATCACTACAACGGTGTTCTTGCTGATCTTGAAGAGGGATATACCGGACAGAATCACCGGCAGTTCCATGAATGCCAGACCTTGATCGGCCGACACATTTACAATTGGCAGAGCATTGATCTTGTCAATAACATCCATACCCCTCACCACTCTGGCAAACGGTGCGTAGTAGTTGTCACTCCAATAACTCAAGACACCGACATTGTCCCCGGTGTTGATGAACCACTGAGAAGTGGCGCTGTTATCATCGGAAGCAACCCTTGCCATTGCCATTACCCCGCGCACATTCAACACGGTCGAGAATTCAAGCGGAATCGGGGCAAAAGTCTTGACCAGATTAAAAGTCGCGTCACTGCCCAAGCTGTATCCCCCACCCTGTATCAGATAGAGAGAATCATAGGCTGTCCCGTTTGCGCTTCGATGAACGATGGTGTTGTCGTAAAGACCTTGATTCACATAGTTCAGGAAATTGGCCACCGTGATTGGCGCATACTGTGGCAGCAACTCCAGGCACCACTTGCCGACGTTGGACTCCATGCACACATAGCGTTGGGCCTGGGCAGTCCCGGTAACCAAAGCCAGACATAGCATCATTCCCTTGACGAAGTTGATTCCTTTCATTTCCTTTTCCTCAGTGACTGAAACTTTGCAACGTGAAATTCTGGGTGTCGCTGGTATTGAAAGTCAGACCGGTATAAACATTCTGGCTGATGCGTACTGACGGCAACGTCAACACCTTGGTGGCCGGGTCGTAAATGGCATAACTGGTGGGCACACTGCCGAGTGGTTTCAACGAACCGGCCTTGATCGCCAGTATCACTTGCGGGCTGCTGCTCGTCAGCTGCAGCGTCACTTCGTAATAACCCAGGCCGATGGCATAGACCGGGAATGTGGCCGCACCGCTGCACAACTCGGTCAAGGTGTCGTTGGTGGCGGGAGTCGAACAGTGATATTGCGCGGCGGTGGTACCGGGCAAGAGGTCGGTGGCATAGGCCCTGGTGACCAGCACCAGCGAACTTCTGGCAAGCGTAGAGGTAGTCAACGGCAAAGTAGTAAATGTAGTGCCGTAGCCAAGCAGGCTTGAGGCGTCATACACGCCCAACGCGGCAATCTTGTCGAAAACGTCCATGCCCTGTACCACATCGGCGAATACCGCATAACCGCCACCATTGGCGGGGCCGAGCGTAGTGGTGTTGTCGACGAGATTGACGAACCATTGGCTGGTGGCGCTGTTGAGATCCGACGTGCGCGCCATCGCCATGGTGCCGCGGACGTTCGGCAACGAATACTCCAGCGCCACCGGTGCAAAGGTTGTCAAGGCACCGATTACGTTGGCTGCGCTGACGCTGAAACCGCCGCCCTGTTCGATGAAGCCAGGCACGCTGCGATGGATCAGCGTATTGCTGTAATAACCGCCGTTGACGTACTGCAGGAAATTGGCGACCGAATTGGGTGCCGCCTTCCATTGCAGTTCCGCACACCAGTTGCCCTGGGTCGACTCCATGCAGACGAAACGCTGGGCCTCTGCCGGCACCGACACCAGCAGAGTCAATACCAGGCACAGGCCAAAAAGACGGGAAAAACGCATGCTACCACTCCAATTATCCAAGCGCGCAAGGCTACCACAACCCGCTACTAAGCCCTGCTTTACTGTAGTTTAATTGGCGCCTGTTTTCCTTGTTGCCAGGAGCTCTCCATGCGCATTCTCCACACCATGATCCGGGTCGGCGATCTCGACAAGTCGCTCGACTTCTATACCAACATCTTCGGCATGCAGTTGCTGCGCAAGAAGGACTTTCCCGATGGCCGCTTCACTCTCGCCTTCGTCGGCTACGGCGACGAAGAACACAACACCGTGATCGAGCTGACCCACAACTGGGACACAAAAAGCTACGACCTCGGCAACGCCTTCGGCCACATCGCGATAGCAGTGCCCGATGCCTACAAAGCCTGCGACAACATCACCGCCAAGGGCGGCAAGGTCGTGCGCCCGGCCGGGCCGATGAAGTTCGGCGGCGGCGTCATCGCCTTCGTCGAAGATCCTGACGGCTACAAGATCGAACTGATCGAACGTAAATGACTCGCGGCGGGAGCGGCGCATGTCACATCTGCTGCTACTGCTGATTGGTGCCGCTCTCGCCAACAACGTGGCGTTGACGCAGTTGCTGGGCGTCGGGCCGCTGTTTGCCGCGTCCACCCAATTGGCCACGTCGATACGGTTCGCCGTCGCCACCTCCTGCCTGTTGATCGCCTCGTCACTGTGCAACTGGTTGCTCGGGCACTTGCTGCTGGCGCCGTTCGGTCTCGAATTTCTCCGCCTCATCGTCTATGCACTCGTCATCGCGTTGATCGTGGGCGGCACGGCACTGGTGATGCAACGCAAGGCATCGTTGCTGCAGCACCGGCTCTCCCCCACCCTGTTACTGCTCACTGCCAACAGCGCCGTGCTCGGTGTGGCGCTGCTCGATGACGACAAGGCGCACGATTTCTTCGACTCGTTGTTTTACAGCACCGGCACCGCGCTCGGCTTTTCGCTGGTACTGGTCGTGCTGGCCGCGTTGCGCGAACGGCTGGCAGCCAGCGACGTGCCGGTGCCGTTCCGGGGTTCCGCCATCGCGCTGATCACCGCCGGACTGCTGTCGCTGGCCTTCATGGGCCTGGCCGGGTTGGCATGACGATGACTGCGCTGCTGATCCCGGTCGTGGTGTTGCTGATGCTGGCGCTGGTCGTCGGCGCACTGCTCGGCGTCGCCGCCAACAAGGCTCATACCGAAGACACAGCGTTGGTCGCGCGTATCGACGCGCTGCTGCCGCAAACGCAGTGCGGCCAGTGCGGCAATCCCGGCTGCAAACCGTATGCGCAAGCCATCGCCGCCGGCGCGCCGATCAACCGGTGCCCGCCCGGCGGTGCCGCCACCATCGCCGCACTGGCGCGTTTGCTTGGCGTGCAGACGTTGCCGCTCGATCCGACCCATGGCAGCGAAAGCATCCGCAAAGTGGCGTTCATCCGCGAAGCCGAGTGCATCGGTTGCACCAAGTGCATCCAGGCTTGCCCGGTCGATGCCATCCTCGGCAGCGCCAAACACATGCACACGGTGATCGAGAGCGAATGCACCGGTTGCGACCTGTGCGTGGAGCCGTGCCCGGTCGATTGCATCGACATGCTGCCAGCGCAATCGGCGTTGCAACGCTGGCATTGGCCGTTGCCAAACCAACGAATGCCGGGCATCGCCTTGATTGCCAGCGATCGCACACACGGAGCACCGGCATGAGTGCATCGCCACGACTGTGGAATTTTCCCGGCGGTATCGCGCCGCTCGCGCACAAGGCCGAGTCGTTGCGCGGTCCCATCCGCCGCACCACGTTGCCGCCGCAGTTGATCGTGCCGCTGACGCAGCCCGGCCATGTCGCACCGAACGTGCTGGTGCAGACAGGCGAGCGTGTGCGCAAAGGCCAGATACTCGCGTGCGGCGATGACGCAACCGGCGTCACCGTGCACGCACCTGCTGCTGGCGTCATCAACGCCATCGGGGAACAGTCAGTCGCCAACATGTCCGCCCTGCCGGAGCTGTGCGTCATCATCGATACCGACGCTGCCGAAACCACGTGGGACAAACTGCCGCCGCTCGATTATCGAACCGCCGATGCCGACACGCTCATCGCCCGCATCGCCGATTGCGGCATCAGCGGGCTCGGCGGTGCCGGCTTTCCGACCCACGCCAAGTTGCGCGCGGCGCTGCGCAAGATCGACATCGTCATCGTCAACGCCGCCGAATGCGAGCCGTGGATCACCGCCGACGAAGCGTTGCTGCGCGAGCGCGCGGCCGATGTGGTGGCCGGTAGCAAGATTCTGTTGCAACTCACCGGCGCCCTGCGCTGCCTGATCGGCATCGAGGACAGCAAGCCGCAGGCGGTCGCGGCGCTGCAAGCAGCGGTCGATGATCCGCGCCTTAAAGTGGTCGTGTTTCCGGCCAGGTATCCGTCCGGTGCCGAAGCGCAGCTGATCTACACACTCACCGGCAAGGAAATGCCGAGCGGCACCAGACCGGTTCACAACGGCATCCTGTGCCACAACGTCGGTACCGTGTATGCCATCGCGCGCGCCGTATTGCACGGCGAGGCGTTGCTGTCGCGCATCGTCACCATCACCGGTGGTGCGGTGAGCGACGCGGCCAATTACGAGGCATCGATCGGCACGCCGATAAGTTTTCTGTTGCAGCAAAGCGGATTCGATGAACGCAGCCTGTCGCAACTCGTCTGCGGCGGCTCGCTGATGGGCATCGCGCTGCCGCATGCCCAATTGCCGGTGGCAAAGACCACCAACTGCGTCATTGCCGCCACGCGCAGCGAACTGCCGCCGCCGCAACCCGAACAGGCCTGCATCCGCTGCGGCGACTGCGCCGATGTGTGCCCGGTGCAGTTGGTACCGCAACAGTTGTACTGGTTCGCTCGCAGCCAGCAATTCGACCAGGCGCGAGCGAATCATCTCAACGATTGTATCGAGTGCGGCGCCTGCGCCTGGGTGTGCCCAAGCCATATTCCGCTGGTGCAGTACTACCGTGCCGCCAAGGCCGAACTGGCCGAGCAGGACACCAAACAACAACATGCCGTGCACTGGCGGCAGCGCTTCGAAGCGCACCAGCACCGCATGGCGCTGGAACAAGCGCAAGCAGAACAACGTCGCGCCGAACGCGCAGCGCTGGCCGCGCAAAAGCAGGAGCAGGCGGTAAAGGCCGGACCTTCGCCGCAAGACATCGTCGCCGCCGCGTTGGCGCGCGTGCAGGCAAAGAAAGCCGCGCAAGCCGCTGCCAAGCCTTCGAGCGATGACGACAACGGAGCGTCGTCATGAACGACGTCATGTTGACGAGTTCGCCGCACAGCCATCAGGGCACGAGCGTCGGCCAGATCATGCGGCAATTGCTGCTGGCCTGCGTGCCAGGCGCCGCTGCGTTGTGGTTCTGTTTTGGCTGGGGCGTGGTGATCAATATCGCGTGGTTCAGCGCACTGGCGCTGTTGCTGGAAGCGTCGATACTCAAACTGCGCAAGCGGCCGGTGCTGGCTACGTTGCGCGACTGCAGTGCCGTGCTCACTGCCGTGCTGCTGGCATTGTCGGTGCCGCCGACGCTGCCGTGGTGGGCCGGATTGACCGGCATCGCGTTCGCCATCGTCGTCGGCAAACAGCTGTACGGCGGACTCGGTTTCAATCCGTTCAATCCAGCGATGGCGGGTTATGCCGCGCTGTTGATCGCATTCCCGGTGCAGATGACGCGCTGGCTGTTGCCGGATGGCGTCACGCCTGCGCTGCCGTCGTTGGCCGATTCGCTGTCGATCTTTCTCGACCGCGAACTGCTGCAAGGCATTGATGCCTACACCGGCGCCACGCCGCTCGACAAATTCCGCCAGCACGGCGAGCAACTGGTCAGCGAATTCTGGCAATCGACGCCGCTGATGGGCCAGTGGTCGGGCCGCGGCTGGGAGTGGATCAACGCCGGCTTTCTGTTCGGCGGACTTTATCTGCTGTACAAGCGCATCATCAGCTGGCATATCCCGGTTGCGTTCATCGCCGCACTCGCGTTGCTGGCCGCCTTGTTCTACGACGGCGGCAATGCCCACAGCCACGGCTCGCCGTTGATGCACTTGTTTGCCGGCGGCACCATGCTCGGCGCGTTCTTCATCACCACCGATCCCGTTACCGCCGCCACTACGCTGCGTGGCAAGGTGATCTACGGCGCGCTGATCGGCGGCGTAGTGTTCCTGATCCGCGCCTTCGGCAATTATCCCGATGGCATCGCGTTCGCGGTATTGCTGGGTAACGCCGCCGCGCCGTTGATCGATGCGCTGACCAGGCCGCGCACGTTCGGGCACCCCCAATGAGCAACGCCAACAACACGCTGCTGCGTTACTGCCTGACGCTCGCCGGCGTGGCGGTGATTGCCGCAATATTGGTAGCCGTGGTGCATCGTGCCACGCAGCAAGGCATCGCCGATCAGCAACAAGACAATGAGCGGCAAGCATTGAACCAAGTATTGCCCGCCACGCTGCACGACAACGACCTGCTGACCACGCGCTTTACGCTCGGACCTGACACACAAGGTTACGAGCAGTTGCCATTGCTCGGCCTCAGCGCCGGGCGCAAGGGCTACATCGCGCTGCGCAACGATGCAGTCAGCGGTATCGTCCTGCCACTGGAAGCCACCGGCTACGGCGGCCCCATCGTGCTGCTGATCGGCATCGCCGCCGACGGCAAGATCACCGGCGTGCGTGTGCAACAGCATGCGGAAACGCCGGGGTTGGGCGACAGCATCGACATCCACGTTTCGCCGTGGATCACCGTGTTCGATCATCGCAATCTCGACGACACGCCGGAACCGCTGTGGCATGTGAAACAGGACGGCGGCGACTTCGACCAGTTCACCGGCGCCACCATCACGCCGCGCGCCGTGGTCGGCGCCGTGTATAACGCGCTGCAGTTCTTTGAGCTGAACAAGGACAAGTTGCTGAAGCAGCCGGCGAACAAGGAGCCTCGATGAGCAACTCGCTGCCGCACGACACCACGAGTGGCGTACTCTGGCGACGTAATCCGGCGCTGGTACAGTTGCTGGGCCTGTCGCCGCTGCTGGCGGTCACTACTTCGGTCGTCACCGCGCTCGGCCTCGGCCTGGCCACACTGGCCGTGTTCACCGCCGCCAGCGTGACGATTTCGTTGCTGCACCGACGGTTGAACGATGCGCTGCGCCTGCCGCTAATACTGCTGGTAAATGCCACGTTCGCCACTTGCATCGGCCTGATGCTGCAAGTCTGGAGCCTTCACCTTTACCAGGCACTCGGACTATACGTGCCGTTGATCGCCGCCAACTCGCTGCTGCTGGTGCATGTCGACTCCATTGCCAGCGAGCGCCCGCTGCTCACGGCGACTGCCGCTGGCTTGCTGACCGGATTCGGTTACTTGCTCGTGCTGCTGGTGTTCGGCGCACTGCGCGAGCTGCTTGGCACCGGTGCGGTGTTTGCCAACATGGAGCAATTACTGCCGTTCGCGGCCAGCTGGAAGCTTCAGATCTTCACTGCCGAGTCGCCGTTCCTGCTGGTACTGTTGCCGCCGGGTGCATTCTTGTTGTTGGGATTTTTGGTTGCATTGAAGAACGTGATCGACAGACAGCTTGCACGACCAGTCGCTAATGAAACGTCAATGCCAGGCGGCAAGCGAGTTAGAGTTACTGGTAAGATCTGACACGTCACAGCTTCATCAAGGACAAGGTCGCAGCCTGATTACAGGGCATGTGTATTACCCTTCGAATCCGTTTCGCTATTTACCTGAAATTTTTATTGTCGAACTGACAGTTGTGGCAATAAGCTCGGATTTAGGGAAGAAAGATAGTGCGCATGCGCACTAATAAAACTTTCAGGCGACACGATGAATCGTTTAATAATGACTCTGGCTATTACGTCTCTGGTTTTGGCTGTGCTGGCCTACTCGATGCTTCACTGGAAGTTTCCTCGAGTAGGGTTTGAGGGTGCAGTATTTTTTGCTTTTGCGTTTTGGGTAAGCGTTTTAGCCACGATCTTTGGTTTATTCCTAAGTTTTCGTTTTTCGCGCAGCAATAAAAATGAGCGCTCAAAAATTGCACATATCTTGTTTTATTTATCGGCTTTTGTCTTGATAGCGTGCGTTGTTATGCCATGAGTAATTCGTCTAACAAGCTACCGTCGTTACTACTTGGTTCCGGCCTCGTCGCCGGCGCAGCGCTCGCTGCCGTCGATAACATTCTCTTCCGCGGCGAAGTCAGCCCCATCGTGATCGTTGGGTTGCTACTGGCGATGACGATTACCGCTGGTGCATTGTGGGGCAGTCGCGCGTGGCTTGCGGTCGTCACTTGTTGGCTGTGGTTGCCGGCCGCACATGTGGTCAAGCACGTTGCCGGTCTGCCCGACACGATACAGCCGAACACTTACACATCTATCCTGCTGCTGGCGGCATTCACGTTTGCCGTGGCGGCAATCGGTTGGGCGCTCGGCCTGCTCATCCACCGAGCGCAGTCAACACCAGCGTAGCCATTTCCTCGTGACCCTTGGCGGTCGGATGGAACGCTGCGCCCGAGCCGGCAGGCACTGCGCCATTGACCCAGCGCTGGTCGGCGTCGGCACAAGGGCCGTGTCCTGCGCTCAACACGTAAGCATCGGCCACTCGCGCACTCTTGGCCCTGGCGGCGTTGACCATTGCATCCTCGAGCTGCTTGCCCATGCCGGCGAAATAATCGGCGTCATCGTTGGCAAGACCGTCTGCGCTGCAGCGTTCGGCCGCCGGTGGTATCACGCGCGGATACGGCACCATGACGATGATCGCCTTCGGTGCCTTGGCCCGGATGGCATCGAGCACGGCGCCCAGCCTGGCCGGCAGTTGTTTAACGGTTTCGGCAATCTTCGCCTGGTCGAGTCTGGCCGCGCAGTGATCTTCCGCGCTGGCGCCACCGCAGCCGCCGGTCGATGAACTGTAACTGATGTCATTGCCGCCGATAGTGACGGTGACCAGTGCGGTGTCGGCGGTGACTGCAGCCAGTTGCGGCGCGGCGCCATTCTGCGGCGTGTCGAGAATATGCGCCGTAGTCGCGCCGCTGCAGCTGACATCGGCGAGCGCGAGCCCCAATTTGGCGGCAACCAGGTGCGGGTAGTTGTGGTCGGAACGGCCGCAGCTGCCAAGTTGGGCAGCGATGCCGGGGCCGGCGGCGAACGAACTGCCGAGCGCGACGTATTTGGCACCCTTCGCCGGCGGCATGACTGGTTCCGCGGCGTGCGCTCCACTCGTCATTGCCAGTAACAGCACCAAAGCCTGTATGCTTGCGGTCTTCATTCCCCTCTCCTTCGTTCCCCTGATCAAAGCCCGCATAATAACCGCATGAACGCCACCAAACGCCGCGAAATTTTCGAGCGCCTGCGCGCCGCCGATCCTGCTCCCACCACCGAGCTGGTGTACCACTCGCCGTTCGAGTTGCTGATTTCGGTGATGCTGTCGGCGCAGGCCACCGATGTCAGCGTCAACAAGGCCACCGCCAAACTGTTTCCGGTTGCCAACACGCCGCAAGCGATACTGAAGCTCGGCGTCGCCAGGCTGAAGGACTACATCAAGACCATCGGCCTCTACAACACCAAGGCCGAAAACGTCATCAAGACCTGCCGGCTGTTGATCGAGCAGCATGGCTCGCAAGTGCCGCAGGAGCGCGACGCGCTGCAGGCCTTGCCCGGCGTCGGTCGCAAAACGGCCAACGTCATCCTCAACACCGCGTTCCGCCAGCCGACGATGGCGGTGGACACCCACATCTTCCGCGTGTCCAACCGCACCGGCATCGCGCCGGGCAAGAATGTGCTGGCGGTGGAAAAAGCCCTGCTGAAGCACGTGCCGGCCGAGTTTCTGCTCGATGCCCATCACTGGCTGATCCTGCACGGCCGCTACGTGTGCACTGCGCGCAAGCCACACTGCGCAACCTGCGTGATCCGCGATCTATGCGATTACAAAGCCAAGACGCCGGCCTGACAAATTTGCCGGCAGTGGACACAGCCGGCACGACGATTGTCCCGGCAATCGGCACGGCGTCACGCCGTTGTTCTTAATCGTTTCTTCATGCAGTCTGACTAGATTGCCAATAACAAGAAAAACCACTCCTCCCGGCACGCCATGAAACTGCTCTTCCTGTGTACGCACAACCGTTGCCGCAGCATCCTGGCGGAAGCGGTGACCCGCCAGATTTGCGGCAACCTGGTCCAGGTGCAGAGCGCCGGCAGCGAGCCCGCCCGCAAGGTGCATCCGTTGACGCTCGAGCAACTGGCGCTGCATCACATTCCGCTGCGGGGTTTGCGCACCAAGTCGTGGTCGGCGCTGGAAGCTTTTCAACCCGACTTCATCATCACGCTGTGCGATTCCAGCGTCGGCGAAAGCTGTCCGCTCGGTGGCGACTCGGCGCTGCGCATACATTGGCCGCTGCCCGATCCAACCAGCCTGGAAGACGACTACGACGCCTGCTGGCAACGTTTCGACGAGGTGATCGCCACCTTGGTGTTTCGCATGAAACGCGTGCGTGAATTGCTCAAACAGGAACCGACCCCGGCCCTGCTGCGGCGCTCGCTGGAAGAACTCGGCAACCGCTACGTCAAACCGGTGCAGTGGTCGCCGAAACGCCCCGAGTTGTTGACCCCCCACGCGCTAGCGTCTGCATGAGCGTTACGCCGGCTGGGCCACCGCCGCCGGCTGGGATAACATCGCCGCACTCCGCCGTCATCCCGCAGGCCCCTGTTCTTTCCATGAAGCAAGTTCCGCCTTCCACGCTCGCCGCCATCGATCTCGGTTCCAACAGTTTTCATTTGATAGTGGCCGTGGCCGAAGAACACAGCTTTCGCGTGCTCGACCGCATGCGCGAGCCGGTGCGGCTGGCCGGCGGCCTCGACGAACGCGGCCATCTCGGCGAAGACGCGATGAACCGCGCCATCGAATGCCTGACCCGCTTCGGCGAACGCGTGCGCTCGCTGCCGCCGGGCAGCGTGCGCTGCGTCGGCACCAATACGCTGCGCCAGGCCCGCAACAGCGCCACCTTTCTGCGCCGCGCGATCAAGGCGCTCGGTCACCCGATCGACATCATCTCCGGCTACGAGGAAGCACGCCTGATCTACCTCGGCGTGTCACACGATCTCGAAGACGACAGCGACACCCGCCTCGTCATCGACATCGGAGGCGGCAGCACCGAGTTCATTCTCGGCCGCCGCTTCGAACCGCTGATGCTGGAAAGCCTGCACATGGGTTGCGTCAGCATGAGCGCGCGCTTTTTTCCCGACGACCGCATCACCAAGGAACGTTTCCGCAAGGCCGAGATCGCCGCGCTGCAGGAGGTGGAGCTGATCCGCAAGGCGTTCCGCAAGACCGGTTGGCAAAGCGTGATCGGTTCGTCCGGCACCATCCTCGCCGTGGTCAACGTGCTGCGCGAGCTGGGCCTGATCAAGGACGGCATCCAGCTATGGGGCTTGCAACAGCTGCGTGATTTTCTGATCGACAAGGGCACCTGCAACATCCCGGAACTGCAACAATTGTCGAACGACCGCCGCCCGGTGTTCGCCGGCGGGCTGGCCATCCTGCTCGCTGTTTTCTCCGAGTTGGAAATCGATCGCATGCGCGTCAGCGACAGCGCGCTGCGCGAAGGCCTGCTGTTCGAATCGCTCGGCCGCCTGCATGCGGAAGACACGCGCGAACGTACGGTGAAAAGCCTGATCAGCCGCCAGCACATCGACATGGCGCAGGCGCAGCGCATCGCCAACACCGGCGAACTGCTGTTCAAGCAGGTGAGCAAGGCGTGGGATCTCGGCGGCGACGACAGCCTGCGGCTGCTGCGGTGGAGCGCGCTGTTGCACGAGGTCGGCATGGCGGTATCGCACAGCCAGTACCACAAGCACGGCGGCTATCTGCTGGCCAACTTCGACATGCCGGGTTTTGCCCGCGGCGAACAGCGCCGGCTGGCGGCGCTGGTGCGCGGCCATCGCCGCAAGGTGCCGCTGGATGAGCTGCATGCGTTTGACGACGATACCAACGAACGTCTGCTGCGGCTGTGCGTACTGCTGCGCCTCGCCGTGGTGTTGCACCGCCGTCGCGACGAAACCCCGCTGCCGGAAGTGCAGTTGTCGGTGGACGACGACCAGGTCAGACTGAAATTCCCCGAAGGCTGGCTCGACCAGCATGCGCTGACGCAGGCCGACCTCGGCATGGAGGCCGACTACCTGAAGCAGGCCGGGTTGAAGCTGAAAATCAAATAATCACTTGGCGAGCAGTTCCAGCAATTCCTGCTGGGCGTCGCGCGCGGCACCGGCACTGCGGCTGCGCTGGTAGGTGCCGTCGCTTTTCAGCAGCCAGGCGCGGCGGTTGTCGCGCAGGTAGGTCAGCAAACCTTCGCTGATCACCCGCTTTTTCAGCGCCGGATCTTCGATCGGGAAACAGGTTTCCACCCGCTTGAAGAAGTTGCGCTGCATCCAGTCGGCGCTCGACAGGAACACCTTCGGTTCACCGCCGTTGCCGAAATAATAAATACGCGAGTGTTCGAGAAAACGGCCGACGATCGAGCGTACGCGGATGTTGGCGGACACGCCCTTGATGCCGGGCCGCAGCCCGCAGACGCCGCGCACGATCAGGTCTATCTTCACGCCGGCCTGCGAGGCACGGTACAACGCCTGGATCACCTGCACGTCCACCAGCGCATTCATCTTGGCGATGATGCGGCCTTCGCCGCCGCCCTGCGCCCGTTCGGTTTCGGCATCGATCAGCGCCAGCATCTGCCGGTGCAATGCAAACGGCGAGGTGAGGATCTTGCTGAGCTTGCCCTTGGTGCCCGGCGCCGTCAGCAGGTGAAACACTTTCTGCACGTCGGTGCACAACACCGCGTCGGCGGTGAACAAGCCGAAATCGGTGTACACGCTGGTGGTGCGCGGATGGTAGTTGCCGGTGCCGAGATGTGCATAGCGCCGCAGCACGCGACCTTCGCGTCGCACCACCAGGATCATCTTGCTGTGGGTCTTGTGGCCGACGGCGCCATAGACCACGTGGGCACCGCTCTCTTGCAGCTTGCTGGCCAGCGCGATGTTGTCGGCTTCGTCGAAGCGCGCCATCAGTTCGATCACCACCGTCACTTCCTTGCCATTGCGGGCGGCGTCGATCAGCGCGGCGACGATGGGCGAATCGGGGCCGGTGCGGTACAGCGTCTGCTTGATCGCCAGCACGGCCGGATCGTGCGCGGCCTGCTGCAGGAACTCCACCACCGGCGCGAACGATTCGAACGGATGATGCAGCAGCACGTCGCTGTCGCGGATGGCGTCGAAGAAATTGCCCTGCTCGCGGAAGGCTTTCGGCAACGACGGCTCGAAACGCGGAAACTTCAGATCGGCGCGCGCCAGCAGATCGAGAATCTGGCTCAGGCGCGCGAGGTTCACCGGGCCGCGACAGTGATAGACATCCTGCTCGGTCAGCTCGAATTGCTGGCGCAGGAAGTTCACCAGGTGTTCGGGGCAATCGTGCGCCACTTCCAACCGCACGGCATCGCCGTAGCGGCGTTGCTGCAGTTCGCCCTGCACCGCCTGCATCACGTCTTCCACTTCTTCGTCGTCGAGATAAAGATCGCTGTTGCGGGTGATGCGGAACTGGAAGCAGCCGGTGACTTTCATGCCCTGGAAAAGATCCTGCATGTGCAACTGGATGATCGACGACAGCAGCACCAGCGACATGACCTTGCCGCGGCCCTTGTCGGGGATCACGAACACGCGTGGCAG
The DNA here is from genome assembly GCA_035500035.1 of Candidatus Acidiferrum sp. Lineage (GTDB taxonomy): Bacteria > Pseudomonadota > Gammaproteobacteria > Pseudomonadales > Pseudohongiellaceae > CAILUG01. The sequence goes on from DATJXP010000053.1 coordinate 24,462, forward strand.
CGCACGCGGCGCCTGCACGATGGCGATGGGACTGTTGCGGCCGAAGGCGTCGTTGCCTTCGAGCGACACCAGGAAGTTGAGACTCTTGTTCGACAGCTTGGGAAACGGATGCGCCGGATCGAGCGCGATCGGACTCAATACCGGCGACAGTTCGCGATTGAAGTAGCGCTTGATCCACTGCGCTTCGCGCGGATTCCAGCTGCCGGGCCTGAGCAGCGTGATGCCTTCCTTCGCCAGCGCCGGCAGCAGTTCGCCGTACAGCACGTCGTACTGTTCGTCGAGAATGTGCTGCACCTGGGCGTGTATGGCGCGCAACTGCTGCGCCACCGGCATGCGGTCGGGGCCGAGTTGGCTGGCGCCGAATTCCTGTTGCTGCTTGAGGCCGGAGACGCGGATTTCGAAAAATTCGTCGAGGTTGCTGCTGGTGATGCACAGGAAGCGCAGGCGTTCCAGCAACGGATGCGCGGCATCCTTGGCCTGCGCCAGCACGCGCTGGTTGAAGGCGAGCTGCGCCAGTTCACGATTCAGATACAGTGAGGGATCGTCGAGGACTTCCACTGCCTGTTTCGGCGCTTGTGTCGAAACCGGTTTCGACTGACGTTTGACGACCATGCGATATCAACCCAACTGCGGTAACGGTGGGATGATAGCGCGCCTTCGTGAGGATTTGGTTAAGAGCGGGCACGCCGTGGCGTGCCCCTACACCAGGTTTTTTATCGGCACCATGGGATCGACATCGGCTTCGTAGTCCACGCCTTCGACTTCGAATCCGAACAACTGCAGGAACGCGGTCTTGTAGCCTTTGAAATCGGTCAGCGTCGGAATGTTCTCCGTCGTCACCTGCGACCACAGTGCCGCCACTTCCGCTTGCACCACCGGGTCGAGCTCCTTGTAATCGGCGCGCCAGCGGCCATCGGCATCGATGTGCGGCGCGAAACCGTACAACGAATCGCGGAACAATCCATCGACCTGTTCGATGCAATCCTCGTGAGTGCCGCGCGCCTTCATCACCTTGAACAGCAGCGCCAGGTACAGCGGCATCACCGGAATCGCCGAACTGGCCTGCGTCACCACCGCCTTCAGCACCGAGACGCGAGCGGCACCGCCGCGCGGCGCCAGCTTGGCATTGAGCGCCATCGCGCTGCGGTCGAGATCTTTCTTGGCGGCGCCGATGGTGCCGTTCCAGTAGATGTCCCACGTCAGCTCGGCGCCGAGATACGTGTAGGCAGTGGTGATTGCATTCGGCGCCAGCACGCCGGCTTCATCGAGCGCGGCTATCCACATCTGCCAGTCTTCGCCGCCCATCACGGCGACGGTGTTGGCGATTTCTTCCGGCGTCGCCGCCGGCACGCTCATTTCCTGGATCGCCTCCTTGTCGGTGTTGATGCCGCGCATCACGATGTCCTTGCCGATCGGTTTCAGCGTCGAGGTGTGGACGACACCGGTGACCGGGTGTTGCCGCCGCGGCGACGCCAGACTGTACACCACCAGATCGACCTGGCCGAGATCGGCCTTGATGGTATCGATGACCTTCTGTTTGATCTCGTTCGAGAATGCGTCGCCATTGATGCTCTTGGCATAGAGCCCGGCACGCTCGGCTTCGCCATGGAACGCCGCGCTGTTGTACCAACCGGCCGAAGCAGGGCGTTCGGCGGTGCCTTCCTTCTCGAAGAACACGCCGAGCGTGGCGGCGCCGGCGGCAAACGCCGCGCTGATGCGCGAGGCCAGGCCGTAGCCGGTGGAAGCGCCGATCACCAACACTTTTTTCGGACCGACCAGGGCTCCGCGCGCTTTCACGTAATCGATCTGGCGCTTGACGTTCAACGCGCAGCCGACGGGATGCGTGGTGACGCACATGAAGCCGCGGACACGGGGTTTGATGATCAAGGGACTCTCTCCGGCAATGAAACGGCGCGCATGTTAGCACGCCACCGAGTGCCCCGCCCGGACCTAGGCGGCGGGAGAAAGTTCCCGCAATTGACGCTGGCGTGCGTCCGGCGGCAACTGCGCCAACCGTTTGGCTGCGGCATAGAATCGGCCGAGATCGCCGCCCTGTTGCTGCAACAATTGCTGCAACGCCGGCACCCATTGGTTGTACGTGGTGACGGTGCCGAGCTGGGCGTTGTTGAGCGGGCCGGAGAACCAGCGGTCGTAACCGTCGTAGCTGCCCCACTGCTGTTTCAACGTCTGGTAATGTTGACGCAGATCGCGCTGGATCGCGGCCTTGGCAACGCGAGCCTGTTCTGGCGACTGCTTACGTGCGTAGAGTTGCTGCAACGAGGCGGCAGCGTCATGCACCAATGCCACGAACTGGCGCTGCCGTTCGTTGGCGACTTCGATAGCGTTCAGCGCCGTTTGCTGGCTCGCGGCATCGTACGTGCGCTGCAACCACCGTCGCTGGCCTTCCTGTTCCACCAGTGTGGCGAAGCTTTCGTTGAACTCGGTGTCGCCCTTCACGTACAGCAACTGGTGCGCCAGTTCATGGAACAACGTCGCCGCCAATTGGGCATCGTCGCGTTTCAACATGCTGCTCAACACCGGATCGTCGAACCAGCCCAGCGTCGAATAGGCGGTGACGCCACCGACATAAACCTCGAGCCCTTGCTGTTTGAGTCCATCGGCAAAACGCTGCGCGTCGCTTTCGGCGAAATAGCCGCGATAGCTGACGCAACCGGCCACCGGGTAACACCACTGGTGCGGCGTCAGCGAAAACTCCGGCGCGGCAAACACGTTCCACACCACGAAATCGCGGTGCAGATCGACATAGGTGGCGTAGTGATTGTCGGCAGGTAACAGCAAGACATCGGCGGCAAAACGGCGCAGCTGTTGCACCAGTTGCAGTTGGCGCCGCGTCGCGGCCGGCAGTTGTTGGTCGCGCAGCACCTGGTCGATGTCTTCGCGCTGATGCCACAGCTGCAACTGGCCGGCGATGGCCTGGCGGTAATAACCGATGCTGTCGCAGCCGGTCAGCAGCAATGCTGACAAGGCAATACAGGCGCGCCGTATCGTTGCCGCCTGCGTGACCACGGCCCTACTCCTTGACTTTGATTTCGTACAGCGAGTTCCACAGCTTGCCGGTGACGAACAGCCGCTTGCTGGCGGCGTCGTAAGCGATGCCGTTCAGCACGTCGTCGCGGCCGCGGCTCTGGTTCAGCGCGTGCAGATCCAATTTGCTCTTGACCACGCCGGTCTTCGGATCGATGCGGACGATGAAGTCGGTGTACCACACGTTGGCCCACACTTCGCCGTTGATGTATTCGAGCTCGTTGAGCCTATCGAGCGGCTTGCCGTCTTCCGTCACTTGCACGCGGCCGGTTTCCTTCAGCGTGGCCGGATCGAGAAAACGCAAGTCGGCAGTGCCGTCGCTGACGATCAGGCTCTTGTCGTCGTGGGTGACGCCCCAGCCTTCACCCGGCAGATAGAACGACTGCACCTGCTGCAGGCTGGCAAAGTCGTATACGAAGATCAGATGGGTCTGCCAGGTAAGCTGGTAGATGCGGTTGTTGAACACGGTAATGCCTTCGCCGAAATGCTGCGCCGCCAGCGGCGTGCTCTGCTGCACCTTGCCGGTGGCAAGCTCGACCTTGCGCAACTGCGATACGCCGTTGCGGCCGGTGCCTTCGTACAACACGCCGTCGATGCACACCAGGCCCTGGGTAAAGGCCTCGGGATCGTGCGGGTAGGTATGGATCACTTCGACTTGCTTGACCGGCACCGCCGCCGCTGTCCACGCCGACAGCAGGCAGGCGGCCAGCAAGGCACCGAAACGCGAAACCGGCAACGTCATGCGCATGGCAACTCCTGCAGCGACGACTACGACAATTACAAAAACGACATGAACACGGCGATCAGCGAACCGACCAGCATGAAAATGGTGGGAAACACGGTGAGGCCGAAACCGGGACCGCGCGATTTGGGATCCTTGACGTAGGAGCGCGCATACAGCGTGCGGCCGACCAGCCAGACGACGCCGAGCGCGGCGGCGATGTTGTAGCCGTGCCAGCCGCGGCTTTCCGCCGCCCAGCTGAACATGAACAGCGCCGGCAGGAACACCACCAGTTGTTCGAGCGTGTTCATTTGCACGCGCACATGGCGCTCGAACACGGGATGACCGGTCATCTGCGGCGCTTCGATGGCGAACTGGCCGCGGGCGCGACCGACATTGATGCCGAAATAAATGAACTGGATCAGCGCCAGCGTGGCGACGAGGATCATCAAGGGCATGGCAAGCTCCTGTGGTTATAAGGGCGAACCGCCTTTGCGCCTTGTGGCGCTTCGGCGTGTTGTTGAGCGCCTCCGGCACGGAGGCGCTCAACAGCTTGCCCTTATTTCAGGATGGCTGCCAGCGAAAATTGGACCTGGTCCAGCAGTTGGCGCGGCGATTTGCCGGCACGGGCGCTGAGTTTGACTGCCTGGTACAGACTCAACAGTTGATCGGCGGCGAACTCGGCGGTGAGGCGCGGCGCCAGCCCGCGCGATTTTTCCAGTTCGCGGGTGCGTACCAGCAAGGACTTGCGCACCGCATTGAGGGATTCGCGGATCAGGCGGGCCAGCGGTTCTTCCCACACGATGCTTTCGCACAGCGAGTTGACCAGCAGGCAGCCGTAGCTGCGGCGGGCGGCATTGAGGCCGGAAACCGTCTGCTGGAAGAAACCGGTGACCGCGGCGGCCGGCTTCAGCGCCTTGTTGGCCAGCGTAGCCTCGATCTGCTCGGCCAGCAGCTCGTTGTAATGTTCGACGCAGGAACGGAAAAAGGCTTCCTTCTCGCCAAAAGAGTTATACATGGTACCGCGGTTGATGCCGGTGGCATCGAGCAGTTTCTGCACCGAGCTGGCGACATAGCCATCCTTCCAGAACTGGTCGGTGGCGCGGGTGATGACATCGTCGTGATCGAATTCAATGGGGCGGGCCATGGCTGGGACACCTGTTCAAAAACAATGTCCGGAAATTCTAGTCAAGCGCCGCAATGGTTCCCGTAAAATTCCTGTAAGGGAACGCGGGCGGCGGTACTCTGGAACGTCCGGATAAAAGTGCCGTTCAGCCGACGTTCACTTTGCCGGAAACTACCTTACGACAACCTTTCAGACTGTTCGTATCAGAATGCGTGCTGGATCGCCACGACCCCGAGCCCCATCAGCGCGCCGACCACGCCGCCCCACACCACCAGCCAACCCAGGTGTTTGGCGATCATCTGCTGCATGATCTGCTTCACCAACTCGGGCGTCATCTGCTCAAGCCGTTGATCGACAATGTGTTCGACGCGTTCGAGCAAGGCCGCGCTGTTGTGGCCGGCGATGTCGGCCAGCACTTCGCCGTCGTCGCCGACGCTGCGCAGGAACTGCCGCATGCGCGCGACGAAAGGTTCGCGTAAGGTTTGCAACCGGTTGGCGCCGCCGAACAACGACAGCGCGGTGCCGAACGATGACTGCATGATGACATCGACCAGCCCGTCGAACGCCCGATCGAAATCGATGCGCTCCGCCAGTTTGTCGGCCAGGCTGGGACCGTCGCCGATGGTCGTCGCCAGCACCTTGTTGACTATTGCGGGCGAGAAGAACTGCTGCATCACCAGGTCGCGGATGCCGGCACGGAATTCGGTGAAGCGCAGCGGAATCACGCCGGATCCGTAAAAACCCGGTACTCGCTCGAACAGCATGTAGATCGCCATCCAGTTGGTGATGGCACCGGACACGGCGTACAAGCCCATCGTCAGCACGATCTCGCCGACGAGCCCGGGCAGCAGGTAGCCGGCCACGCACAGCAGCACCGAGATGATATTGGTCCACAGACTCTTGACGTCCATCGTCGTTCAACCTTCAGCTGATCGGGTGACACCCGGCGCCTTATTTGGCGGCACTGTCGTTCTTGTTCTTGTCGGTGCCGGATTTGTCGGATTTTTCATCCGGCGGCTCGAAGCCGGCCTTGGTCGGATTCTCCCATGGGCCTTCGATCGGGTAGTTCAGCGTGGTGAAGTCGTCCACCTTCAGGATCTTGCTGGCGAGATAGGTGGCCACCGCGGCCGGCCACAAGCCGGACACTGCAAGACCAGTGGTAAGCAGCTGACCACTCGGTATCTGTACCTGGGCGTTGGCGTTGATGGTTTCGTCGCGCACGTTGATCTCGCCTTGGATGGCTATCTTCGACGACGGGCCGTCGATGCGCAGCGGCGTTACTGTCGTGACCACGCCATCATTGAACTTGAGTGCACCGTCGATACGGTCGAACGCGAACCCCTTGGAGAAGATGTCCTTGAAGTCGAGCCTGACCCGACGGATCAGCGCATCGAAGTTCAGGGCGCCGAACAAGCGCAACCTGCCTGAACTGAATTCGACGTAACGACCGTCGTTGATATTCATGTGCATGGTCCCCGACGCGTGTTTCAGCGCGAAATGCAGCGGCGAACCTGGCCACTGCAGTGCTCCGTCAAAACTGGCGTTCTTGCTGATCACGATAGGGTCCTGTCCGAACGTCGGCAGGGCCTTGGACAGGTCGCCGGCGGCAAACAAGCCGGTAAAACCACTCTGATGCTTGCCGTCGGCGTAACGCCAGTCGATGGTGGAACCGGCATTGCGCGTGGTATCGGTGATGCTGTAGTCCGGTGACTGCATGCGGAAATCAGCGAGCGTGGCGCCCTGCGCATTAGGCCGGAACCGGAACGAGACCGCCCCCATATTGCTCGGCCCTTCGCTCAACTCCTTGGTCTTGAAGTCGAAGGCGCGCACCTTGCTCGGATCGATGCCCTGCAACGAATCCGGTTCTTCCGGCGGATTCTTCACGCTCTTGTCCACCACTTGGCGCGCCGGCAGCCGCAGGTAATCGAGTGCGACCTGCAGCGGCTTACTCTTGTCGTCAGGCACTTCGATGTTGCCCGACAGCAAATCGTTGTGGGCGTTGATCTGCCACGCGTGGGCGGGGTGCCGCACCACTACGTTGACCTGGTCGAAGTCGTTGCCGAGCAGCGACAACTTGCCGATGTTGACATCTACCAGCCGCAGATAGTCTTCCGTTTTGCGCCCGCCGCCTCCGGCTTCGTTCATTGCATTGGCGATTTCCTGCCAGGCCTGCACGTCGACGCTATCGATGTCGCCGTTGATCAGCACGCCGGCATCGTTACTGTCGGTCTGTCGCACGTTGAAGTTGCGGTTGCGATCGCCGAGGCTGACGAGGCCGCGCTGGATGCCGCCGCCATCGAACTGCAACGAGCCGGCGAGAAAATCGCGATAGCGAAAATCCAGCGTGCGAGCGTCGCCGCCGAACCCGAGTTCCAGCGTCAGCGGCATGCTCTCCTCTGCCTTCTTGCCGAGCGGTGCCGGCAGCTTGCTGCCGAGTCCGACCAGGTTGGAGGCAATCACCAGCGAAGTCTCGCGATTGGGATTGCGCGGCGTCTTGCTGACGGTGAGCGTGGCGGTGTAGTCGATCGCGCCTTGCGTGTAATTGAACAGTTGGCGCACAAAGGCGGGCTGACCGGACCACTGCTGCAGTTGCGGCACCGCGGCGGTGCCCTTGCCTTCCATGCGGATGATTTCGGTGGCGGTGCCGCCACCGGTGGTGGCGATGTCGATGCCGAGATCCTTGTCGAACAGGTTGGCCGTCAGTGCCTTCGCCTGCAGGCCGCTGCGGGTATCGAATATCACGCGACCTCCGATCTTGCTGAACCGCAGATCGAATCCGGCCATATGCAGTTCGCCGTTGTGGATATCGGTCTCGACGCGGATCAGCGGCGCGGCGGCATGGTCGTGCAAGTCGATACCCAAGGCTACCAACAGCGATATGCCTCCTTCGCCATTCCAGTCGTCCAGGAAAGTGCCGATGGTGTCGTGCACCGGCGTATTGCGCAGAAAATCGAGTCCGCTGCCGGTACGGGTATCCGCGCTGGCTTGCACTCCAAGAACCTGCGTACCGGAAAAGGGCCGGATTCTCGCTTCCGCCTCATGAACATCGATGCCGCCAATGTTGCCGCCGCGCGTCGCCACATCGACCAGGTTGTCGCGCTGCACGACGGCGGCGGCGGCATCGTTCAGTGCCGGCCAGTCGGGGCGGAATTTCAGCACGGCACCGGTGGCGCGATACCACGAGCCGGTGAATTGCGAGCCTTCCGGCGGCACCACGGTGTTGCCGTGCATCGTGTGCAGCACGAAACCGCTCTCGCCCAATTCGCCGCCCTGCAACGATTCACGCAGCCACTTCATGATGTCGGCGACAGAATCGAGCGTGGGCAGGTAATTGGGCGCCTGCGCCACCTGCATGTGCTGCATGCCGACCTGCAGCGAAAACTCGGTGTTGAAATGGCCATCGCTGCCGCGCGTGTTGAAGACGTCGAACCGCACCTTGCCCGCCAGCGCCTCGTTGGCGACGTCGATCACGCTGCTCTGCACGTGCACTTCGTCATGCACGGCATGCCAGGCGACGCGGGCGTTGACACGGTCGTAGTGCCAGGACGACGTGAACAGCAACGGCAGGTGCAGCGTCATGTCCCTCGAATCGACTTCGACGAAACCGCCGACCGCATCGGCTTCGACATAGCCATCGACGCCGCTGCCGGCCGGCGCCGCCTGCCAGGCATCGACGGCGACGCGGTCGAGGTTGCCGCGCAACAAAAAGTAATTCGGATACGAACCATCGGGCGCGGTGTCGAGTGTCATGTTGCGCAGCAGTCCGCGCGCATTCAGCAGCGTCAGCGCTTCGTAGGCGCCTTCCGGCATCGGCACCGTGGCGCGCACGACTTGCGTCGCCATCGCCAGGTCGAGCGCATCAGCTTGCAGCTTGAATCGCAGCTCTGGCACATGCGAAGTCGTCAGCTGCAGTTTGCCGAGCGTCCAGGGGTGATTGTCCCAATCGAAGCCGGCGTCCTGCACGTGCAGGTTCCACTCCACCGGCTGGCCGGGCTTCATGTAGATCGGCTGCGCCAGCAGCTTGAGGCTGCCGTGCTGCAATTCCAGCTTGTGTTGCCCATCGTCGTGAGTGGCAACGACATCCACGTCGTTCAGTTCGGCGGCGAAATTCTGGATACCGTTGCTGTCGACATCGAGCCAGAATCGGCCATGCCCTTGCAGTTGCTGCCACCGCCAGGCTGCGGGCAGTTGATCCCGCACGGCGGACAACAGATCGAGCTGCTCGGTATCGAGCCACAGCTTGGCCGAAAACGTGCGGCGCGGGTCGCCGTCCAACTGCAGCACCATGTGCGCGGGTTCTTTCTGGTCGTCGATGCGCAATTGCAGTTGCGCCTCGTGGTCGATGAAGCCGTTCTGGACGTTGAGGATCACCGAATTCAGCGCCAGCGTCTGGCCGCCTTTGCGACGCAACGCCACCTTGCCCTCGTTGACGGTGAGCACCTTGGTGTTGAGCAGGAAGTCGATCAATGGATCGGCATTGCCGGTGCCACCCTGGTCGGGCAGTCCCGCCAGATTCCACTTGCCGCCGTCGCCCTCTTGCAGCGTAAAGTCGAGTTTGGTGGCGCTGATGCGCGACACCACCAACTTGTGCGTCAGCAACGAATGCGGCACGTCGAGCACGAGTTCGATGCGATCGACGGTATGCAACGGATTGTTCGAGGCAGGATCGCCGATGCGCAGCTTGTGCAACGTGAGACTGGGGCCGAGGCGGAACCACGAGCCGTGGATGTCGCCAATGGTGACCGGCACGCCGAGCGCATTGCTCAACTGCAATTCGAAGGTGTCCTTGTGGGTCGCCACGAACGGCATCAGCAACCGTCCCAGCGTGACATAGGTCGTCACTGCCACCAGCAGTATGAGCCCTATGTGCTTGAAGCGGCGGATGACCCGCAGCGTCAATGGTTTCACGACATCACCACGTCGAACTGCTCGGTGCTGTACGACGCTTCCACCTTGAAGCCGATGCGCTTGCCGGTCAATTGTTCGAGATCGAGCACGGTGGACGACTCTTCATCGAGCAAGCGCTCGACCACTTTCTGCGACGCCAGCACGAACAACGCGCGGTTTTCGTAGGCGCGCGCCACCCGCACGATTTCGCGGAAGATGTCGTAGCACACGGTCTCCACCGTCTTGATGCTGCCGCGGCCCTGGCAGGCGCTGCATTCCTGGCACAGCATCTGGCGCAGGCTTTCGCGCGTGCGTTTTCGCGTCATTTCCACCAGGCCGAGTTCCGACATCGGCGAGATGCGCGTGCGGGCCGG
>DATJXP010000054.1:0-16779 GCA_035500035.1 Candidatus Acidiferrum sp.
AAGTGCTCGACGACATCACGCGCGTAATGAACAGCTTGTCCGGCGGCGACCTCACCGATCGCATGAAGGGCGAATACCGCGGCAAGTTCATCCAACTGGCAGAGTCCATCAACAATTTCATCGATCGCCAACGCAACATGGTGCTGGAAATCCGCTCGGCCGCGACGCAGGTCAAGGAAGGCGCGCATGAGATCGCCAGCGGCAACTCGAATCTCAGCCAACGCACGGAAGAACAGGCCGCCAGCCTGGAAGAAACCTCGGCCTCGATGGAAGAAATGACCGCCACCGTGCAGCAGAACGCCGGCAACGCATCGCTGGCGCAACAGCGCGCGCAGAGTGCGCGCGACATCGCCGCGCAAGGCGGCAAGATCGTCGGTTCCGCCATCGCGGCCATGCAGGCGATCAGCGAATCCAGCACGCGCATCAACGACATCATCGGCGTCATCGACGAGATCGCGTTCCAGACCAACCTGCTGGCGCTCAATGCGGCGGTCGAAGCCGCGCGTGCCGGCGATCAGGGCCGCGGTTTTGCCGTGGTGGCGGACGAAGTGCGCAACCTGGCCGGCCGCAGCGCCAAGGCGGCGAAGGAGATCAAGCTGCTGATCAAGGACAGCACCGGGAAGGTCAAGGAAGGCTCGCTGCTGGTCAATCAGTCCGGCCACACGCTGGAGGAGATCGTGGTGTCGGTAAAAGCGGTCAACGACATCATTGCCGAAATCGCACTGGCCAGCCAGGAACAGTCCACCGGCCTCGACGAGGTCGAGCGCGCCATCTCCAGCATCGACGAGATGACGCAGCAGAATGCCGCACTGGTGGAGCAAGCGGCGGCCGCCAGCGAATCGCTCCAGCAGCAAGCCGACAACCTGGAAGCCATGATCGATTTCTTCAAACTGGGCGAATGAGCCCTGCCCATCCGTCAACGCGCCGGTAAAGAAATTCCGCGCGATGCCGTAAAGACTTGTGGAATCTGTTGCTTTACGGGGAACCCGGCATGGGTCTTTTCAACAATCTGGTGCACAGCCTGACCAGCGAACTGCAGGAATTGCCGTTGCGGCTGACACCCGACGGCCGCTTGGTCGCGAGTCCCATCGTCAAGCAGCCACGCGTTTCGGCGGAGGCCAGCGCCGAATTGATGGACCGGCTCGGCGCGCTCGATGGCGCGCTGGCGATCATCGAGTTTTCGCCGGAAGGCCACATCGTCGATGCCAATCCGAATTTTCTCGCCGCGTTCGGCTACGACTTGATGGAGCTGGAGGGAGAGCATCATTGCACGCTGGTCGATGCCGACTTCAGCCGCACGCCCGAATACAGCGAGCTGTGGGCCAGGCTCAAGCGCGGCGATTGCTTCAGTCATCGCAGCAGCCTGATCAATGGCGAAGGCAGGGCCATGCCGGCCCACCTCACCTACTCGCCCGTCATCAACACCACCGGCAAGGTGACGCGCGTCCTCGGCATCGTCTGCGATCTGCCGCAATCGGCGTGGTCGGGTTCGCTGCGCTGAGCCTGGCGTTTCAGCCCAGCGCGATCCAGTAACGCGACACCGTACTGTTGAATTCGGGCAGGAACTCATCCGCTTCCCACACGCCGCCGTTGCGGACGATGGTCCTGGCCGACGCTTCGTTGTGCTTGTCGCAGGTGATCAGCACCTTGTCGAGCCCCTGCACCCGCGCCCGCTCCAGCATCAACCGCAGCGTTTCCGTGGCGTATCCCTTGCCGCGTTGCGACGGCTTGACGCCGAAACCGATGTGGCCGCCGCGCCGCTGCAGGCGTTCGTTCAGTTCGTGGCGCAGATTGGCGACGGCGACGATGGTGTCGTGGTCGTCGACCAGCCACCAGGTGGAGTGCGGCACGAAGCCCGGCCTGACTCCGACACCCAGACTCGCCGCTTCCAGTGACGCGATGTATTCGTCGAAGCGCGCATAGCCGAGGCCGGCCACCCAAGGCACCGGCGCCTCGCCGTGACGGCGGAATTCCTCGACGAAATCGCGATGAGTGGCTTCGAGCGCCGCGTTCGGCATCACCAATTTGACTGCGTCTTTCACCACGTACTCTTCCACGAACGAGAGGTACGTATTAACCGCAATCAATTGGCAACAAATATGGCGCTGCGCCGTTCACTGCTTGCGGTAAGGCTGCAAGCCGAGTTCCTTGTCGAACGCTTCGCCGACATCGCACCACGGCTTGGCGGCTTGCTGGGTGCGCACCTTGTCGAACCAGAACAGCGGTCTGCCGACCAGACCTTCCTTGTTTTGCTTCAATTCGTAAAACGTGAAATTGACCGGGGCCGGATCGGCGTAACTGACGCCGAACTCACGCTCGGCGATGATCAACGTCGCCGGTTTGCCGCCCTTGGCGGCCAGCAAGCGGAAATCATGCAGCAGGCAATCGGCACCGCCGCTGACGCTGACCTGATCTTTTTCCTTGTCGCCATCGAACAGCGGCACGACTTTCCACGGACTGGTGTCGTCCTTGTCGATGGCGGCATGGGCGTAAAAGGCAACGGTATCGAAGCCGTGCGCGTTGTAATTGTCGCGCGTGGCGAGGACTACGAGATCGGCATTGCCGTCGCCGGTAAAGTCGATCTCGTTGGGTCCGTTCTGCAGCGGCACCACTGCGGAATCAGCCGCGCTCGCTGTTGCCAGCGCAGTCAACTGCCACGCTGCCAATGCCATCAGCATCGCGAGATTGCCGCGCCACTTCAGTTCCATGATCGCTGCTCCGGCCGCTACGGCTGGCAACTGAACGACGCGGCCATGTTGATGTCTCCCTTGCCGTCGTAATGCGGCCACGCCGGGTACTGGCACATCGGCCGCGAGCGGCCGGCCGTGTCCTTGTTGGCGTCGGTGGCGACGAGATCGCCAGGCGCCTGACCTTTCTCCACCCACGCTTCCAATGCATCGAGCGAAGCGACGCGCGCATTGAATACGCCCGTCACGTGGCCCATGCCCGGTATCGTGTAGAAGCGCACGAACTCCGGCAACGCATCGGCGTACTTTGTTTGCAACCGCGAGTAGTACTGCATCGAGCTGTACGGCGAGATGAAGTCGTCAACCAACCCATGGAAGAAAATCAGCTTGCCGCCGTGCTGCTTGTACTTGTCGAGATCGGTGCTGTTGGCGCTCATCTTGATGCCAAGCTCCTTGATGCGCGCTTCGTACATCTTCGGATCGAACTTGTCGTACACGTTCAGGTTCTCGTCACGCGCGATGGCGAGGCCGAGCGTGGCGGCGCCGGGCGCGTACTGCAGCGCCTGCTCCGGCTTTTCGGCGCCGAGGATTTTCAGGCCACCATCGAGAAAGGTAGAACCGGCGAACGGCGTCCACTTGGGAAACACGGCGCTGTCGGTGTCGTCGGCAAAAATCGGAAAGCCGACCTTGAATGGCGTATCGACTGCGATCAGCGCTTTCAGTTGTGCGTCTGACAGGCAAGTGTCGTCGGTGTCCTTGCCATCCTTGCAGCGGATCGGGTTGTCCTTGGTCAGTTTTCTCAGCACTGCGTTTTCGGTTTCGCAGGCAGCAAGATTGCTGATGATGCCGTCAGCGGCGCCGTCGAGCTTGTCGCAACGCTCATAGACTTTCGCCACCAGCGCCGCCGCCTTGTTCGGATTGATCCACGCGCCCTTGCCGAGCAGCGCCTTGGCGTAGTTCCACGCCGACAGGTGCAGCATCACCACGTTGTGAGCCGGATAGCCGGCAACGACGCCGTCGTAATCATCGGGATAACGCTGCACCACGTCGAAACCTTCGTGGCCGCCCTGCGAGCCGCCGATGAAGTAGCTGTGCTCGGGCTTGTTGCCGTAGCGCGCTTGCACCAGCGCCAGTGCGACGTCGTGGGTTTTCTTCAGCTGCATGTGGCCGTAGTTTTCCAGCGCTTCTTCGTTCAAATAAAACTTGCCGTCGAAGCCGCCCTTGCTCTGGTGGCCGGAGTCGCTGCCGAGCGTGACGTAGCCGCGCTTGAGCGGCGTGTCTTCGCTGTCGGGCTGCTTGGCGTAACGGCCGAGGCCGTTGACCAGCTGACCGTTGAGACCGCCGCCACCCAGTTGCAGCGTCTTGCGATTCCAGTGGGTGGGCAGGTTCACTTCGAACTTGATGTCGGGCGCGGTGGCATCGACCGGCTTGATGTCGCCGAGCACCTTGCAGTATTCGCCGTTGCTGTTCTTCTCGGCATCCGCTGCGACAAGTTCGGCCGAACTGACAACGGCGCCGCTGGTCGGCTCGCCGATGGCGGTGGCGGCGATCGTCATGCCCGCAAGCTTCTGGCACAGCTCGGCGGCGGTGGCGACCGGTGCCGGTGGCGCGGCTTGTTGCGCTTGCTGGCCGCAACCGGCAAGCAGGGCCAGCGCGCCGGCGAGCAGCCAGCCCGGGCGGCGCAGGGAAAACAGGGAGATTTCACGGGGGGTCGTTTTAATGGTTGTCATGGTGAACCTCGGACGGAACGGGATGGGCCGGCGCAGGGTACCGCAACTCCCGGGCCGTGCGAATAAGCAAAAACCCGGGAACTATTGTGGCCGCTCTGGTATCTGCCGGGCAGCTCCCTATACTGCACCGGTTACATCACACAGCTGCAAGGGGAACCCAAATGCGCAAGTCTCACACTTTACTATCGGCTGCCATCGCAGCAGCCGTTGCCGCCGGGCTCAGCCTGCCGGCGCAGGCTCATCACGGCTTCGGCCTGTTCCAGCTCGACATCAACAAGGAGTGGTCGGGCACGCTGACCAAGATGGAATTGGTGAATCCGCATTCGTATATGCACCTGACCGTCACCGGCGATGACGGCAAGCCGCTCGAGCTGAACTGCGAAATGCGCGCTGCGTCGCTGATCAAGCGCTCCGGTTGGGACGCCGACATGTTCAAGGTCGGCGCCCATGTCGATATCAAGGGTCATCCGCATCGCGACGATCCGCACGCCTGTTACATCGAAAGCTTCTCGATCAATGGCGCCAAGGAAGTGAACCGCAATGACCAGGTGACGGTGACCAAGGTCGATACTTCCAAACGGCCAGCACGACTGCCTGACGGCCAGCTCAACATCAGCGGCGACTGGGCCGTGGAGCAATTGGTATTGACGGTACCGCCAAGCGGCGGCAACGGTTCGATGATACCGAAGAGTCTGATTGCCGATTACGCCAGCGGCAAAATAACCGATGCCCAGGTCCGGGCCCTGCAACCGCCGCCGGCCAAGGTGGTCTATACCGACAAAGGCCAGGCCGCCGCGAAACAATACAACGGCAAAACCGACAACCCGTGGTGGCACTGCAAGCCGACCAGCTTCATTCGTGACTGGACCGCCGATTGGCCGATCAACCAGTTCACGCAGCGCACGCTGCCGTCGGGCGAGAAAGTCATCGACATCACCTATGGCCTGTACAACCTCAAACGCCAGATCCACATCGGCATGGCCAAGCATCCCGACAAGCTGACGCCGAGCAATGCCGGTCACTCCATCGGCAATTGGGAAGGCGACACGCTGGTAGTGGATACCGTCGGTTTCGAGCCGGGTTACCTGTCGCCGCCGACCCACAGCAGCGACCAGATGCACATCGTCGAACGCTTCACGCTCGACACGCAGAAGATGGCGCTCAAGCGCGAATACAGCGTGACGGATCCGGTGAACCTGGCAGCACCCTATGCCAGCTACGACGTGATGTACCTGTCGGATACGCCGTTCGAAGCGCATCCGTGCAAGGACATGACGCCAGAGTTCCAGGCTTCGCAGCAAGCCGCCCTGCCGCAGAAGAAATAAGCCCTGCCCTCCCGGCAGCCGCACAGCGCAAGCGCCTGTGTCGGTTGCCGGTCATGGGGTATATTGCACCCCGCGATTACAACTATTCATAACCGCTATTCGCGATAAAGGGGAATACTCCATGCACACTTCTGCCCGTAAATTACTGGCGTTGACTGTAGTTGCTGCCGCCCTCGCCGCCTGCTCCAAGCAGGAAGCCCCGGCACCGCAGGCCGCCGCGCCGGCACCGGTCGCTTCGCCGACTGCCGCGCAGTTGACCAACGCGCAGAATGACGACGGCAAGGAATGGCTAAGCTACGGCCGCGACTACGCCGAAACCCGTTTCAGCCCGCTCAAGCAAATCACCGCCGACAATGTCAAAGACCTTGGCGTCGCCTGGACCTTCGACACCGATTCGTTCCGCGGCCTCGAAGGCACGCCGCTGGTGCATGACGGCATCATCTACGCTACGCGGCCCTGGAGCAGCGTGTTCGCGCTCGATGCGCGTACCGGCAAGAAACTGTGGGACTTCGATCCGCAGGTCGATAAGAGCATGGGCTGGAAGGCCTGTTGCGATGTCGTCAACCGCGGCGTTGCGCTGTATGAGAACAAGATCTATGTCGGCGCACTCGATGGCCGCCTGATCGCGCTCGATGCCAAAACCGGCGCGCAACTGTGGCAGGTACAGACCACCGATCCCAAAGAGTCCTACACCATCACCGGCGCACCGCGCGTGGTGGATGGCAAGGTGCTGATCGGTCAAGGCGGTGCCGAAATGGCCACCCGTGGCTACCTTACTGCCTACGACGCCAACACCGGCGAACAGAAATGGCGGTTCTGGGTCGTGCCCGGCGATCCAGCCAAAGGCTTCGAGAACCCGGATGTCGAGAAAGCCGCGACTACCTGGAGCGGCAAGTGGTGGGAAACCGGCGGCGGCGGCAATCCGTGGGATACCATCGTTTACGATGCCGAAGCCCGTCTGTTGTATGTCGGCACCGGCAACGGTTCGCCGTGGAGTCATCAGATTCGTAGCGAAGGCAAGGGCGACAATTTGTATCTGTCGTCCATCGTGGCACTCAATATCGATGACGGTCGCGTGAAGTGGTATTACCAGCCCACACCAGCCGAAAACTGGGATTACGACGCCACCCAACCGTTGATGCTGAATGAGTTCACCATCAATGGCCAGCCGCGCAAAGTCGTCATGCAGGCGTCGAAGAACGGCTTCTTTTACGTGCTTGATCGCATGACTGGAAAATTGCTGACGGCAGATCCGTTTGCCGAAATCACCTGGGCGTCCGGTATCGATCTGGAAACGGGCCGACCCAAGGAGACGCCGGAAGGCCGCTATACCGCCACCGCCATTTCCATGGTGATGCCGGGACCCACTGGCGCCCATAACTGGCATCCGATGTCGTACAACCCCGCCACTGGCCTGATCTATCTGCCGACCATACAGGGCTCCAGTTTTCCTTACTCGCAGGAGAAAGGCTTTGTCCACAAACCCGGCACCTGGAACCTCGGCATCAATACCGGCACCATGGCCGATATCCCGCAGCGACCCAAAAAAGATTACGCCCCCGGCACGGGACCGAAAACCCGTACACCCGGCGCGCTGCTGGCATGGGACCCGATCAAACGCGAACCGCGCTGGGTAGTGGATTATCCGTACGCCATCGATGGCGGCACGCTGTCGACTGCCGGCAACCTGGTATTCCAGGGCGGTGCCGACGGCAAGCTGCGCGCCTTCACCGCCGACAAAGGCGAACTGTCATGGGAAGTGAATCTGGGCGTTGGCATCATGGCGCCACCGGTCACTTACGAACTGGATGGCAAACAGTATCTATCGGTGCTGGCGGGCTGGGGTGGTTCCTCGGGGTTGATCGGCCCGAGCAACACCGGCGAGTACAAACCGATAGGCCGTTTGTGGACCTTTGTCCTCGGCGGCGACAAGAACATCGTGCCGGTCAAGGGCATGCCGCTGCCTGAGCTGACGGCGATTGCGTTCGACAACAACAAGAAAGTGCTGGCACATGGTGAAGACATCTACGGCAAGCATTGCATGTTGTGCCATGGTGCCGGTGGGGTTTCCGGCGGCACACTCGCCGACTTGCGCTATGCCGCCCCTGCCACCTACGACAACATCCTCAACATCGTGCGCCACGGCGCCTATGCGCCGAGCATGGGCATGCCGAATCTCGGCGAGTGGGTGACTGACGACGACGTGCTGGCAGTGAAGAACTGGTTGTTGTCATTGCGTGCCGACCTGATGAAGCCGAAGCAACCGCCCGCGAAAAAGTAACGCTGACCGTTCGACGAAAAACCCGGCAATTGCCGGGTTTTTCATGTATGGGCTTTGGTTTTTTCAAATGACCATGAGCGCAGTTCCTGTGCAGTGGCTGCGAACGCCGCAGGCGCCGCAATGTCTTATTTCACTTGCACGTAATTGACCGGCTTGTTGCGGATGAACTGCGACACGATCCATTTCTCTCCTGTACGCGGCGGTGTACCGGCGTGCAGCACCCGGTGATCGGGTTTGCCGTTGGGCAGCGCATTGGTAAAGAAGAACCCTTCGCCGGCCTGGCCCTTGTGATCGATGCCGAGCTTCGGAAACGCGGTGTGGCCAGCCGCGTAGTCGTCATTCAGGTAAATCAGGAACGTGATGATGCGCTCGCCGCGCTCGGCGATTTCTTTCTCGTAGCCTGGCTGATCGATATCGACGAAGTCGTAGTGATTGCGAATTTCCTCGCCGGGGTTGTAGTGCAGGATCGCGGTGGCTTCGCAGTGATTCAT
Source organism: Candidatus Acidiferrum sp. (assembly GCA_035500035.1). Classification (GTDB taxonomy): domain Bacteria; phylum Pseudomonadota; class Gammaproteobacteria; order Pseudomonadales; family Pseudohongiellaceae; genus CAILUG01. The sequence continues at coordinate 8,515 of DATJXP010000054.1, forward strand.
CGGCACGCCGCAGGCCTGCGCCATACGCTCCTGCAACAGGAAATGCAGCAACTCGTTTTCGACCAGGTTGTACTCGGCAATCGAATTGGTGCGGGTGCCGGAGTGGATGTCGCGCTTGTTGACCGGGTCGTACACGCGCGCCGGTTTCAGCCGCGTGCGCGACTGAGCGATAAGGCGTTGGCTGAACGCCGGCGGCAGGAAGGCAGGAAACGATTTGAGCAGCGGATCATCGTGTATCACGCGTCCTTCCGGTGCCGAAAACCACGCTGACAGATCGATGTTCCTGGCCAGCCGGGTCCACTCACCTTCGCTGCCTGAAGGCAGCTTAGGCGTAACAAGTTCGCCAGTGGGACCTTGCGTCAACAACAGCAGTTGTTCGCGCGCACTGACATGACCGAGCTGCGCCGCATGCGCCAGCGTCGTGATCGCGTCGCTCCAACTCTTGCGCTGGAAGATGCCGGTGCACTGGAACACCGCCATCAGCGCCACGGCTTCGGCGTGGCCCTTGGTGGCTGCTTCGAGCAGGAACCCGGCGCCGTCGCGCGGCAGATAAGGGGCGCGGTCGCCGACGAACAGTCGCTTGCCCAGGCGCACCATCGCTTCCAGATCGCCGGCCTGGATCGCCATGGCCAGTTCGTTGACCGCATCGTCGTGACGGCCTTCGGCATCGAGGCGATCGGCTACCGCTAGTTTGGGATGAAGCCCCTGGCGCATGCGGAAATTCCCTGGTTCAGATTCAGTCTAGTGTAAGAGACTGCACGTATCGAAAGAAACCCTGCCGACTCCAGGGTCGTTCCGTCCTTGCCAAACTCAGCCGGCGGCAGTAGTCTCCCGCCATAATTAACGGATTAATTAATTATGCGCAATCCAAAACCCCGCACCCGTCCTGGCCGCCCGGCCCAGAACCGTGCGTTCGACGCCAGGGCTTCCATCATCGGCGCCGCCTGTCTGCATTTCGGCCGACACGGCATCAAGGGCAGCAACAACCAGTTGATTGCAAAGGAGGCCGGCGTCACCGCCGCGATGATCCATTACTACTTCCCCAACAAGCAGGCCCTGCACAAGGCCGTGCTGGAGGCCGGTTTCGGCAATCTGCTCGCCGAGTTGCCGTTGCTCAAAACGCTGGAGCAGTGGATACATTTTTTTCATTCCCATTTGCGCGCGAGCCCGTGGCTGCCGCACGTGATGATCCGCGAAGTGCTGACGCCGAGCGGCCTGCTGCGGCCGTTGTTCCTCAAGCATTTCGCGCCGCTCATCGTCGGTCACTTGCGGCAACTGATGGCGCAGACCGCCAGGTCGTTGAAGCTGCCCGCTTCCTTCGATACCGATCGGCACGTGGTACTGCTGATGGGCATGATGGTGTATCCGTTCATGTCGCTGGACATCGCGCAGAACCTCACCGGGCGCACGTTCGATCAGCGGATGCTCGACGGTTTCCGCGACGACGCGCTCAAACTGTTTCTGGCCGGCATCAAGGCCAAATGACGGAGTCCCCCATGCGCAACAAACTCAAAGTGCTGATACCGGTGGTGATTCTCGCCTTGCTGGCTTTCGGCATTTCCCGTGTGTGGAATCGCCAATCGGAATCGACCGCGCGGCTGGCGCTCGGCACGCTCGAACGCGATCGCGTTACCTTGGCGGCCACCGCCGGCGAAATCATCACCGCCCAGCCAATAGCGCAAGGCAGCCACGTGAAGGCCGGCGATTTGCTGGTGCAACTCGACACCACGCTGGAACTGGCGACCATCCACAAGCTCGAGTCCGATATCGCGCAGCAGGAAGCCAACCTGTTGAAGCTGCGCAACGGTGCCCGCAAGGAAGAACTGCGTTCGGCCGTCGCCCACGTCGATACCGCTCGCACCGAGCTGGCGGAAAGCGAACGCGATCTCAAGCGCCTCGTCCCGCTGGCAGCGAAGCAAATGGTGCCGCAGTCGCAGGCCGATACCGCGCAAAGCCTGCGCGACAGCAACGTGTCCAAACTGCAGGATGCCGAAGCCCAATTGGCGCTGATGCGTGCCGGGACCCGCAGCGAAGATCTGCAACAGGCGGAAGCGCTGCTGGCTTCGACCAAGGCATTGCTGGTCGTCGAGCAGCAAAAACTGGGTTATCTGTCCGTCACTGCCACCGTGACCGGCACGCTGGACAGTTTGCCGTGGAAGACCGGCGAACGCGTCGCGCTCGGTGCCCAGGTGGCGATTCTGCTGGCTGACGGCGCGCCCTATGCCCGCGTCTACATCCCCGAAACCAGCCGCGCAGTCGTCAATATGGGTAGCGAACTCGACGTACACGTCGATGGCGTGAGCCAGAGCTTCCGCGGCAAGGTACGCTGGATCGCGCGCGACCCTGCTTTCACGCCCTACTACGCACTCAACGGGTCGGAGCGCAGCCGGCTGGTTTACCTGGCGGAAGTGCAATTGGCCGATGCCGCCAGGGATTTGCCTTCGGGTTTGCCGGCGCAGGTGGCATTGCCGTGACGACGGACTTCGCGATTGCCGCGCACGACGTCACCCGCAAGTTCGGCAGCTACGTCGCCGTCAACAAGCTCACGCTGCAAATTCCGCGCGGCACCATTTACGGTTTTCTCGGACCCAATGGTTCCGGCAAATCGACGTCGATCCGCCTGCTGACCGGCCTGCTGACACCCGACGCCGGCAGCATCAACATTCTCGGCCTCGAATTGCCGCGTCAGGCCGAACTGCTGCGCACGCGTATCGGCTACATGACGCAGAAGTTCTCGTTGTTCGGCGATCTGACGCTGTATGAGAACCTGCTGTTCATTGCGCGCATTTACGGACTGACGCACAAACAGATACGACCGCGCATCCAGGAACTGCTGGAAGTGTACGAACTGGCCGATCGCAGCCATCTGCTGGCGGATTCGTTGAGCGGCGGCCAGAAGCAACGGTTGTCGTTGGCGGCGGCGACGATCCACAAACCCGAGCTGTTGTTTCTCGACGAACCTACGTCGGCGGTCGATCCGGAAAATCGCCGCGATTTCTGGGAAAAATTGTTCGATCTGAGCGAAACCGGCACCACCATTCTGGTCTCGACCCACTACATGGACGAAGCCGAGCGCTGCCACTACCTCGCGATCCTCGAGAGCGGCGTCAAACGCGCCGACGACACGCCGCAAAACCTGATGGCCAACATGGGCGCCAATGTGGTCGAGATCGGCGGACCCAACCTGCGTAAACTCAAGCAGCAGTTGCTGCGACTGCCGCACGTGAAGTCGGTGGCGCAGCAAGGCGTGCGCTTGCGCGTGCTGATCGATAAGGCCGTCGCCGATCCGTTGACCGATTTGCGCAGTGATGGTTCCGGCCTGCTGCAAGAGCACCAGATATCCCTGGTAAGGCCGTCACTGGAAGATGTGTTCGTCAGCTGCACCGGCGGAGGCCACTGACATGGCATTCTTCGGCCGCATCCTGGCGATCACGCTCAAGGAATTCCGTCAGCTGTCGCGTGACCGTCTCACTTTCGGCATGGTGGTGATGATCCCGCTGATCCAGTTGCTGTTGTTCGGTTACGCCATCAACAACAACATTCGCAATATCAACGTCGGCCTGGTGGATCAGGCGCAGACGTCGTCGGCCCGCAGCATCATTGCCGCGGTCAAGGCCACGCAGGTGGTGAACATGGTGGGTTATTACGATTCGGTGCAGGAAGCCGAAGCTGCCATCACCGCCGGCAAGGTACGGGCGGTATTGTTGTTGCCGCACGATCTCGACCAGCGGCTGACCAACCGCAGCAATCCGCAGCCGCTGGCGCAATGGCTGATCGACGGCTCCGACAACATCGTATCGTCGGCGTTGCTGGGGTTGCGCAACATGCCGCTGCAGGAGTTGCAGCGCAATTACGCGCAGCAAAGCATCGCGCCCACGTTCGAGGCGGTGCTGTATTTCAATCCGGAGCGGCGCACGCCGGTCAACGTGGTGCCTGGGCTGCTGGCCGTGATCCTGACGATGACGATGATCCTGTTCACTGCGACTGCCATCGTGCGCGAGAAAGAACGCGGCAACCTGGAGTTGTTGATCACGACGCCGCTGCGCTCGCTGGAGCTGATGCTGGGCAAGATCATTCCCTTCATCCTTATCGGCCTGACGCAGATGACGATCATCCTGACGCTGGGGCACTTCGTGTTCGACGTGCCCATCAACGGACAGCCACTGAACATCGTCGGCGCCACGCTGTTGTTCATCTCGGCCAGCCTGACGCTGGGACTCATCATCTCGACCATCGCCCAGACCCAACTGCAGGCGATGCAGATGACGGTGTTCGTGCTGCTGCCGTCGATATTGCTGTCGGGTTTTCTGTTCCCCTACGAAGGCATGCCGCTGCCGGCGCAATACATCGCCGAAGTGCTGCCGGCCACCCACTTCGTCAGGATGATCCGCGGCGTGGTGTTGCGCGATGCCAGCCTGGCCAACATGCAACCGGATACGTTGTACCTGTTGGGCTTCACCGTGGTCGGCATCATCATTGCCACGCTGAAGTTCAAGAAGTCGCTGGATTGAATCGGGCTTACTACTAAGCCCATTTCCTTGGTAGGTGCAATGCTGGCTGATCGCTTGCGCTCCCCGCTGCTGCGGCTCCCTCGCTACCGCTCGTCGCCCGCAACAGCGGCTCGCCGCGATCAGCTTTCAGGCTTCTGGCCTAAAGGAGTCGGATTCACTTGCTCCATGGGTTGAGGCCGATCGCGGCGAGCCAGTCGTGCCAAGGAGGAGCGGAAGCGACGGATGCACGACTGGGGAGCGCAAGCGATTGGCGACCACCGACCTCCAAGTGAATCCGACGCTTTCGATGGGTCCATAAAAAAGCCCGGCCAAGCCGGGCTTTTTAACTGCGTTTTTTCTCAATGCTGTTGTTGGCGCAGCTTCTTGGCCAACAGGCTGGAGCTTTCTTCTTCCAGCACGTGGATGACCGACTTCGACAACGCCACCAGGCCGGAGTTGATGAACAGCAGCGGAATCGCCACGCCCAAGCCCATCACCGTCGCGATCATGGCCTGGCCGATACCGTTGGCCATCAGCTTGGGATCGCTGGTGCCGGAGGCGGTAATACTCTGGAAGGTGTTGATCATGCCGATAACGGTACCGATCAAGCCCAACAACGGACCGGCAGCCACGGCCAGACGCAGGAAGGACTGGAAACGCTCCAACTTGGGAATTTCGCGCAGCACCGATTCGGAAATGCGCAACTCGACCACTTCGGGCCGATCCTTGTCGGCTCCGTGACCATCGGCACCGCTGACGGACAGCAACATGCGGCCAAGCGCATTGTTCTTCATCGGCGTGGCCATACGCTTCAGCTGGGCCGACACGTTCATCTTCGCCATGATCAGGTAGAAGTACTGGAACACGGCCAGCACGACACCGATGATGCCCAAGGCCAAGGTTACGTACACCACCACTTCACCGTGGCGGATACGTTCCCACATGTTCGGACGTTCGACGTATTGCGACAGCAAGGCGCCACGAGCCGGGTCGATCACTGCTTCCATATAACCAGTTTCGCTGGTGTTTTTGAGCAGCTTGGACGCGGACGACATGATCGAACCATCGGCCGGTTGACGCTCCAGCGTCGACAGCTTCGACTTGCTGGGCAGATAGAGCAGATATTTATCCGCGCCATAAGCCATGAACGAAGCGACACGAACCACTTCCATATCCTGCGTGGCGTCACCTTCGCCCGTCATCACCGGCGCGTTGTAGCGAACGGTTTCACCGCCGGCTTTCATTTCGGTCAGCATCTCCGTCCACATGCGCTCGAGATCGGCGATGTTGGGCAGCTTTTTGGCCGCACCCAGGTTACGCATGAACTCCAGGCGTGTTTCCTGGCCTTTTTTCAGAGAGGCGTCGAGCTGGGTCGTGACCAGCGAGGCCGAGAAAGTCGATAACGTATCGCCAGCTACCTGACGTGTCACGCCGAACAACTCACCCAGGTTGCCCTGGTTTACTTTCAGCAGCTCGTTAAGTTCCTTGATTTTCTTTTCGTTGTCGGCGTATTCGGCATCCAGACGCTTGGTTTTGGCATCTGCGGTTGCCTTGTCCGCCTGCACTTTTGCAGTCTGTTTGCGCTGTTCGTCCATCTCGGTGCGGAAGCGGTTTTCCCTGTCACGCGTAACGTTCTGGTCATTGGTGCGTTCGGCGCGAATCCTGTTCATCAGTTCTTCGACCGAAATCTGCTGTGCCATGACGGAAGCAGACGCCAAGCCGAGACCCACGAAGGAAATGGCCAGCGCGCGTTTGAGTGAGAATAATTGCAACATGCGTATATTTCCTGGTCGTGACAGTTAGCGCGTCTTCAGATTCGCGTTGATTACCTGCAAGAAACCCTTGGCAGTCTTGGCCTGGTTCGAATTGGCCGGGATCTTCTCCAGCCACGACTTGGCTTCCGGAAGTTTCTTGGCGGAGAACAGCGAAATGCCGATATCGAGCTGGACTTCGCCAGCATCGCGCAAGCCGCCTTTGTTGAGGGCTTTCTCAAGTGCCGACACGGCAGCATCCCATTGGTTCAGCTGCATGTTCACCTGACCCAGCCGCACAAATTCGTTGCCATTCTCGGCACCCTGCGCGGCGCGCTCGAGGAACGGCAGCGCCTTCTTGTATTCGCGTGCCGCCACATAAGCGTTGCCGAGAAATTGCCAGGTCTTGGTATCAGGATTGATCTTCTTGTCGTCGATGGCCTTGGAGACGACAGTGGCCGCGTTGTACGGCATGTCCTGCGCCATCATCAGGTCGGCCATGCGCTGATACTCGGCACCTTCGGTCAGCAGGTTGAGATCGTTCGCCAGCTGCATCGACACCAAGGCATTCTTCAGATCTTCGGTCTGGCCGTAGATGCTGGACAATTGCATCCAGTACTGCTTTTTCTGCGGGAAGGCGTTGACCAGCCTTTCGATGACCGGCAGTGCATCCTTGTAACGCTCCTTGTTGATCAGCAGCGAACCGTACAACTGCAACCAGCCTTCCTGCATTTTTTCCATCATGTCCACCGCCTTCTTGGCGTTGGGGATGGCCTGGTCGAGTTTTTCCAACTGGTAATAACACACGGCCAACAAGTAATAGACGTTACCGTTGGGCTTGGCGGCAGTCTTCAGCCACTCTTCGATACCCTTGGCGCCCTCGGCCCACTTTTCTTCCTGGACGAAGGTCTGGGCAATGAAGTATCTGCCGTCGGCAATCTCTTTGTCGTTGAGGCCGCCGGAATCGATGGCAGCCTGCATATGCTGGCGGGCGCTCGGGAACTTCTCTTCCGATACGTCCATCTGCACGTTCATCTGTTCGACGATCGCGCGTTCGTGCGGGCTGAGCTTGTCGAGTTTCAGATCAGCCAAGGCTGCTCTTGCCTGCGCCATCTGATTGGCGTTGATCAGCTCGCTTGCCTTCTGCAGGATCTTGCCGGTCTGGGCGCCGATTTCGGTGGCCGGATCTTCTTCCTTCTTCTTGGCTTTCTGCGCCAAGGCCACGTCTGCCGTCAGCACGAAGGCGAACGACATCAACAATACCAACGATGTGCGGAACAGGGTTTTGAGTTTCATGACGGTGTTCCCCTAGTTTTCCAGCTGGAAGCGCAACATGGTCTGGATACCCTTGCGGGCTACCGCGACACCATCTTCCACTTTCGGGTTATAGCGCCACTTGGCGATGGCCTTGAGCGCAGCTTCATCGAACATGCCTTTCGGGCTGGCATCGACGACGACGGCGTCGGCGACACTGCCGGTTTCGGTAATGGTGAACTGCACCGTTACCCAACCTTCAATACCGCGGTTGAGCGCGCGCTGCGGGTATTCGGGGTTGATGCGCACCAGCGGTACCACGTCGCGGTCGGAGCCACCGCTGACCTTGATGCCGGACAGCGCGCTCTTGGTATCGATCTTCGGCGCCAGCGTCACGGTAACGCCGCCTACGTTGGAAGCAGCAGCGGAAACGCTGGGCACTTCAGGCGTCGGCGGCGGCGGTTGGCGTTCGACCTTTTCCTCGCGACGCGTCTGCACTTCGGTGTCGCGCTTCATGCGGGTGAATTCGATGTGGGTCGCTTGACGCACTTCGATGTTGAAAGTGACGGTTGTCAGCTTGTACAGCACGTAGAACATGCCGCCGTTGAGCAACAGACCGAAAATCACTGCCAGTGGAAAACGCAGAGATGACATGATTAACCCCCCGAAGGATTGGCTGCGACCGAGACGTCCTTGATACCGCCGATATGCACCTCGTCCATTACTTTGGCGAGGATATCGGCTTTGGACGCCTGGTCAGCGACGATGAC
>DATJXP010000055.1:0-2878 GCA_035500035.1 Candidatus Acidiferrum sp.
ACTGGAAATAACCTTCCCAGAACATGGTGATGAATTCGTCGGTCTGGCGGATTTCGACCGGAAACGGCGCCCCCCAGATGCTACGTGGGAGACCTGGCGACACGCACCAGCCGCCCGGATCGTCCTCGACCTTGAACTTGGCCAGGTAGTCGTCGCTCCACTTCTTGCCTTGCGGCGTAAACGGGTATTCGCGCGGGCTCTGGCCGGCGCCTCCGGCGGGAAACCACAGACCGCTGAGATCGATCGCGGCCTGGCAGAGCGGGGCCAGTGACATTAAAGAGGCAAGCATTATGATTTTTTTCATTGAAGGTCTCCCGACGTGGGACGCCGACTTTAGCAAAGCAGCGCCGAGGTTGACAGGCTAAGCATGCCCTCGCATATTGCCGGCTCTGCGAAAACCGAGGGGAAATCCGATGAACAAGACACGTTTACTGGCAGCAGCCCTGCTGGCCCTGGCCGGCGGCACGGCCTTTGGGGCGGACAATCCGCGCGATTTCAGCGGCGTCTGGCAGGCCTTTGCCAGCGAATCGGCCGGTCCCCGCGGCGGCCCCGAGTTCACCGCCGAGGGCAAGATCAAGGTGGCGGACTTCAACTCCAAATACCCGCACATGGTGGAGCCGGGCAGTTGGTGCGTGCCACCGGGCATGCCGTACACGATGACGGCGATCGTCAGCTATCCGATCGACATCACGCAGACCGACAAGAAGATCGCGATGATCACCGAGTACGACGACCAGTTCCGCCGCATCTGGCTCGACGGCCGCAAGATTCCCGATGACTATCCGAACACGGGCATGGGTTATTCGGTGGGTCACTGGGACGGCAATGCGCTGGTGATCGAAACCAAGCTGCTGACGGAAGCGATGTACGGCCGCCTGCCGCGCACCGAAGACACCGCAGTGGTCGAGCATGTCAGCAAGATCAAGCGCAGTGACGTCAAGCTGCCCAACAGTCCCGTGGCCAAGCACAAATCCATCGACGACAACGTGCTGGCGTGGGAGATCACCACTACCGATCCGACGCTGTACGCCAAGCCGATCAAGACCACCATCTATTACCAGCATGTCGATGACGAGGCGATGCTGGAATATGTGTGCATTACCGATTTGTGGCAGCAGGCGCTCGACGCGGCCAACAAGAAATGAGATCCCCCGCGCCGATTCCACGGAGTTGTTAAATGGCTGAACCCGTCCGCTTTCCCAATATTCCGCTCTATGAAGGCTGGGGTGCGCCCAATCGGGTCGAGTCCGATGTGATGGGGCTCGAGTTGATCAGTGGCGAACTACCGAAGGATCTGCGCGGGTGTTTGTTCCGCTGCGGGCCGGATCGGCAGTTTCCGTCGCTGTTCAAGGACGACATCTTCATCGATGGCGAAGGCATGATGCACGGGTGGTATTTCCGCGACGGCCAGGTCGATTACAAATCGCGCTGGGTGCGCAACGAACGTTTCCTGTTGCAGGAAAAGGCGCGGCGTTCGCTGTTCGGTCGTTATCGCAATCGCTACACCAATGACCCGAGCGTGGCCGGGCGCGATCAAAGCACCGCCAACACCAGCGCGATCTGGCACGGCAAGAAACTGTTGGTGCTGAAAGAAGACGCGCTGCCGATGGAAGTCGATCCGTACACGTTTGCGGTCAAGGGTTACCACAACTACAACGGCAAGGTGAACGCGGTCAGCATGACAGCGCATCCGAAGTTCGATTACGCCAGCAATGAACTGCTGAGCTTTTCGTATCAGGCCAAGGGCGATGCGACAACGGACTTCGTGCTGCACGTGATAAATGCCAGCGGCGACATCGTGCACCAGATCGCGTTCCACATGCCGTTTCCCGCGATGGTGCATGACTTCGCGGTGACCGATACCCATTTCGTCGTGCCCTTGTTTCCGATCATGACCGATATGAACGTGATCAAGGCCGGTGGCCCGTATTACCAATGGCATCCTGACAAAGAGACGCATGTCGCCATCGTGCCGCGCCGTGGCACCGCGGATCAAATCAAGTGGTTCAAAGGCCCATCGTGCAGCGCCGGCCACATGATGAACGCGTTCAACGCAGGCTCGACAGTGAATCTCGATCTGTGCCTGTACGAAGGCAACTGTTTCGATTTTTTCCCGACCGCCGACGGCAGTCCGTTCAAACCGTGCCCGCCCATCCTGACGCGCATGACGTTCGATCTCGACAATCCCGCCGCTGGCTTCACGAAACGCGTGCTCGGACCGATGCCGAGCGAAATGCCGCAAATTGACGAGCGCTTCGTCGGCAAGCCGTATCGCTACGGTTACACCATCAGCTTTGCGCCGCCGCGCCGCGTCAGCCAGCTTGGCGCGTGGGATCACCAGACCGGGCAGCTGAAGTTGTGGAATCCGGGGCCGGATTCATCGATCCAGGAACCGAAGTTCATCCCGCGCGGTCCCGGCGAAGGCAACGGCTATCTGGTGATGCCGGTCAGCCGCGTCGCCGAAAACCGCAGCGATCTTGCCGTGCTCGATGCGCAGAACGTCGAAGCGGGGCCGATTGCGCTGTTCAAGATGCCGGTGCGGGTGAAAGCCTCGTTTCACGGCATCTGGGTGCCGGAAGCGACGATGACGACGGGGTTGTATCGCTATCCCTGAACAACCTCCTTATATATAGTCGGCAGCAGAGACAGGTAACGTCAGACCTCTTACATGCCGGACATTTTTCTCTCCTACAGCCGCCAGGACCAGGCGGTGGCGCAGCGCTATGCCGACGCGTTGAAGCTTGCGGGTTTCGACGTGTGGTGGGACGTCACCTTGCGTTCCGGCCAAACCTACGATCAAGTGACCGAGCAAGCGTTGCGCGATGCCAGGGCCGTGGTGGTGCTGTGGTCGAAGAAGTCGGTGAAATCGGACTGGGTG
>DATJXP010000056.1:0-6249 GCA_035500035.1 Candidatus Acidiferrum sp.
TCGGGGAACATGCCGACCACCGGCTCCTTGGCCGCCATGCCGCGCACGTTCAACCATTGACCGGTGAAGTTTTCGATCAACGCTTGCGAGCGCGGATCGGCGATCATGCGTTCGACTTGCTTCTGCAGCGTCTTGGTCTCGTGCAACTTATTCTGTTTTGCCAACTGCACCAGCTCGGCGTCAGGAATGCTGCTCCACAGGAAGAACGACAGGCGCGAGGCCAGCTCCATGTCGCTGATCGGATACGGCGATGCGGCCGCCACCTTGGTCGGTTCGATTTCGGCACGGTAGATGAATTCGGGATCCGCCAGCAGGCGCTGCACTACGGCTTCGATGCCGGCATCGAATTTACCGCCTTTTTCACGGCCGTCCTTGAAGAACCCCATCAGCATCTTTTGATCGTCGGCAGCGACAGGACGCCGGAAGGCCTTGGTCGTCAGCGTGGTGATGATCTGTTGTGCGCAGTTGGCTTCTTCCGCCACTTTCTGCGGATAGCATTCGAAAATCCTGTCGCGGCTCTGCTTGCTGGTGGCTGCCATGCCCTTGAACGGACCTTCGATGAAGACCTGACCGACGTGCGGATAGAACGTGTAGCCGGAAATCGCGCCGGGCGAGTTCATCGTGCGCACGAAGGATTTGTTGAGGCCCGTATCCGGCAAGTCGCTGGTGACGATGAAGGCAACGCCTACCTTGTGGAAGCCCGCCTTGATCGGAATCGCCGGCGTCTTGCCGCCGTCGCCGCGGGTGGTGGCGATTTCCTTGTCCCAGTCGTACAGATAGACGCGTTCGCCGTCGATGGTGACTTCGAGTTTTTCGCCTTTGACGTTGCCGAGCACGGCGGTGAAGTATCCCGTCATGCCTTTTACCGTGAAGGTGTATTCGCCATCGGCCGGGAATTCGTGCTCGATCAGCATGCCGCCGCGGGTGCCGAACGGCAGGCCTTCGATGTGTTCGTTCTGCGAGGTGTCGTGCGGCGTGTCGAACACGGCCAGCGTCGGCGCGGTCTCGGAACCGATCGCCAGACGGCTGATCTTGCCGGCGGCGGACAGGTACGCTTCCATCAATGCCGGCGACGTGGTCAGCGTGCCGGCCATGTTGTCGAAACCATGGCTGGAGTCGTCCGACGGCAGGAACTTGCTGGCGTCGATGTTGAGGTCCAGCAGGTCACGGATCGCGTTGGTGTATTCGGTACGGTTCAAGCGATGCAGACCCGGAGCCGGCAGATGCAGCGGCTTGCCGGCAGCGTGTTTGTCGACACCCTGCTCCAGGCTCGCCGCCAATGCTTGCATCGTGTTGTAGTCGCCGCGCTGCTCGCCCACCGGCGGCATCATGCTGGCGCGCAGACGTTTGATGACGTGCTCGGCCTTCGGCAATTCAAAGATGTTGCTGGCGCTGACGCCGGTCAGGTCGAGACCGCCGGCATAGTCGTCCGCGTTGTGGCACTTGCTGCAGTACTTTTCGATCAGCGCACCACTGTCGACCTTGACGTCTTCGGCCAAGGCGTACTGGCCCCAGACGACCACGGCCCCGAGTGCAATACGAGGGATGGATTTGAATACGATTGAGTGACCCATAGTGTTCCTGCCTGACAAAAAAGCTTAACCCCTATACGGGGTTGGAGGCGAACTGGGGTAGATGATAATTGCTGGTCCGGCCAGCGCCAGCTTATGGTGGAAAGTTCCACTATTGTTTCCATTTTGGGTCGCATTGTGGAGGCTGAAGCGAGCCCAAAGAGCGCCTTGTATCCTCTTTATCCCGGCGCGGGGAGCGAGTCTCATATTGCTGGAACCCGGCACCCGCCGCCAACGACACTTTGGTGGGCACAAAGATCGCCGTGTCTGTTGCCTGGCCAAATATCAGCTGCAAGCCAACATGGGGGTCGGTAATGTTGACCACCATCAGGTGGTCGGCCATGAAAAAACAAAACCCCCGCAAAGCGGGGGTTTTGTTTTTCTTATCCCACCGGCTTTTGGCCAGTGACTTCGGAAACTTATCCGACTTCGCCAAGGCTGCGTCGGGATGATTTGTCTGCCCTGATGGGCGCCCAAATCACATCATTCCATCCATGCCGCCCATGCCACCCATGCCGCCCGGGGCTGCAGCCGGTTTTTCTTCCGGATGCTCGGCGATCATGGCTTCGGTGGTCAGCATCAAGCCGGCAACGGAACCGGCGGCCTGCAGCGCGGAACGGGTAACCTTGGTCGGATCCAGGATGCCCATTTCCAGCATGTCGCCGTATTCGCTGGTAGCAGCGTTGTAGCCTTTGTTGCCTTTGAAGCTGCGGACTTTGTCGAGCACCACGGCAGCGTCATCGCCGGAGTTGGCGGCGATCTGACGCAGCGGAGCGGTCAGCGCGCGCTGCAGGATCGACAGGCCGACGTTCTGGTCTTCGTTGTCGCCTTTCAGGCCGCTGATTTTCTGCAGCGCGCGCACGAGGGCTACGCCGCCGCCAGGCACCACGCCTTCTTCAACGGCGGCACGGGTGGCGTGCAGCGCGTCTTCGACGCGGGCTTTCTTCTCTTTCATTTCGATTTCGGTGCCGGCACCGACTTTGATCACGGCAACGCCGCCGGCCAGTTTGGCGACGCGTTCCTGCAGTTTTTCGCGGTCGTAGTCGGAAGTGGTTTCTTCGATCTGCTGACGGATCTGGGCAACGCGGCCTTCGATGGCTTTGGCATCGCCGGCGCCGTCGATGATGGTGGTGTTGTCCTTGCCGACGATCACACGCTTGGCATGGCCGAGGTCCTGCAGCGTGGCGCCTTCGAGGTTCAGGCCCACTTCTTCGGCGATCACGGTACCGCCGGTCAGGATGGCGATGTCCTGCAGCATGGCTTTGCGACGATCACCGAAGCCCGGTGCTTTGGCGGCGGCGACTTTGACGATGCCGCGCATGTTGTTCACTACCAGTGTGGCCAGCGCTTCACCTTCGACGTCTTCGGCGATGATGAAGAGCGGACGGCCGCTCTTGGCGACGCCTTCGAGTACCGGCAGCATTTCGCGGATGTTGGCGATTTTCTTTTCCACCAGCAGGATGAACGGGTTTTCCAGTTCGGCTGCCATGGTTTCCTGGTTGTTGATGAAGTAGGCGGAGAGATAGCCGCGGTCGAACTGCATGCCTTCGACCACGTTCAGTTCGTTTTCGAGGCCGCTGCCGTCTTCCACGGTAATGACGCCTTCTTTGCCGACTTTGTCCATCGCGCGGGCGATGATTTCACCGACGCTGGTATCGCTGTTGGCGGAGATGGAACCTACCTGGGCGATGGCTTTGCTGTCGGAGCAGGGCTGGCTCATCTTGCCGAGCTCTTCGACGACGGCGGCAACGCCTTTGTCGATGCCGCGCTTCAGGTCCATCGGGTTCATGCCGGCAGCTACCGATTTGAGGCCTTCGTTCAGGATTGCCTGTGCCAGTACGGTGGCAGTGGTGGTGCCGTCACCGGCAACGTCGGAAGTCTTGGAGGCAACTTCCTTCACCATCTGTGCGCCCATGTTTTCGAACTTGTCTTTCAGCGAGATTTCTTTCGCGACCGATACGCCGTCCTTGGTGACGGTCGGTGCGCCGAACGATTTGTCGAGCACCACGTTGCGGCCTTTGGGGCCCAAGGTCACTTTCACTGCGTCGGCCAGCAGGTTGACGCCTTTCAGCATCTTCTGGCGGGCGCTATCACCAAACAGTACGTCTTTTGACATTGTTTTATACCTATATAGTTGATCTGTGGGAGGAGTTGGCGCGAGGCTTAGCCTTCGAGCACGCCGTAGATTTCGCTTTCGCTGAGGATCAGCAGTTCTTCTTCGCCGACCTTGACGGTGTTGCTGGCGTATTTGCCGAAGATCACTTTGTCGCCGACTTTCAGATCGACTTTCTTGACGCTGCCGTTGTCCAGCGTACGGCCCGGACCGACGGCCAGCACTTCACCCTGCGAGGGCTTCTCGGCGGCCGAGCCCGGCAGCACGATGCCACCGGCGGTCTTGGTTTCATCTTCCTTACGCTTTACCACCACGCGGTCTTGCAATGGACGAATTTTCATTGGTTGAGTTCTCCGACTGTTTGCTTGAAATTGTCAGCGGCCTGGAGCGTTCCGGACCGGCTTGTCATCTGGGCAGGCCTGCGCGGCCTGAGCCTTTGGTACCACCCAGTTGGGCCATGGAGGAGGCCCGCCCTGTAGTTGGTGGGCGGAAGATAGGGACCTCGCAGAGGATTTCAATGATTTTTTGCAAAAAAGTTTGAAAAAATATCTTTCGGACCCTGTTTTCGGCTTGGCGACCCCGGAAAATAGTACTCACTAACCCGTTTTTCGCCAGTTTGACGCATTAAAGAATCGATATGGAAATTCACTGATGAAGAGCCAGAACCCCACGGCACAGCTCAAAGAAACCCTCTGGCAATGGGTGGCAGCCATCCCCAAAGGGCGAGTGGCCACCTATGGTCAGTTGGCCCGATTGGCAGGCTATCCCAGTCATGCCCGTTACGTGGGCACTACGCTCAACCGGCTGCCCAAGGGCACCACCCTGCCCTGGTTTCGCGTGTTGCGCAGCTCAGGCGAACTGGCCTTCCCGCCCGGATCGGCGGCATGGAAAAAACAGAAGTCGCTGCTGGAAGCAGAGCAAGTGCTGTTTCGCGGCATGAAGGTGCCGCTGAAGCAGTATCAGTGGGAGCTGTAACCACCCGAGCAACAGCGCATCAAAAACGATAAAGGCCCGAATGGGCCTTTATCGATCAGTAAGACGGCAGTAATTCAGACAACACGATTACCAGGGCCTTTTCTGCCCGTACTTGTTGTAGCCGTATTTGTTGTAACCGTACTTGTCGTAACCGTACTTGTCATAGCCGTTTATGTCATAGCCATACTTGTCATAACCGGCCGCGTTGTAGCCAGCCTTGTTATAGCCGTTCTTGTCATAACCGGCCTTGTTGTAACCGTTCTTGTCGTAGCCGTTTATGTCATAGCCGTACTTGTCATAGCCGGCCGCGTTGTAGCCAGCCTTGTTATAGCCGTTCTTGTCATAACCGGCTTTGTTGTAACCGCTCTTGTCATAGCCGTTGCAGTCATAGCCGCTCTTGTCATAACCAGCAGCGTTGTAACCTGCCTTGTTGTAGCCATACTTGTCATAACCGGCTGCGTTGTAACCCGACTTGTCGTAACCATTCTTGTCGTAGCCGGCTTTGTTGTAGCCGTTCTTGTCATAGCCGTTGCAGTCATAGCCGTTCTTGTCGTAACCAGCCGAGTTGTAACCCGACTTGTTATAGCCATTCTTGTCATAGCCGGCTTTGTTGTAACCATTCTTGTCATAGCCGTTGCGGTCGTAGCCGTATTTGTCGTAACCGGCCGAGTTGTAACCCGACTTGTCGTAGCCGCCTCTGTCGCAACCGTTCTCGTCGTAGCCATCCTTGTCGTAACCGTCGCGGCCGTAACCGTATTTGTTATAGCCATTGTTGTACTCATTCCAGGAGTTCTGATCGTCATCGCAACCGACGAGGTAGGAGATGCAATCGCCCTGGTTCTTGAACTTGGTGCCATCCCACTTGTTGAGGGTCTGCCAGCCGTTGTTCTTGCACTGATCGGCGGTAGTTGGCACGTGCAGCAATGTTGCAAGGTAGGAAACGCAATCACTCTGGCTCTTGAACGTCGTGCCATCGGCACGAGTCACGCTTTTCCAGCCATTGTTCGTGCATTGAGCCAGCGTAGTTGCGATCGGCTTCGGCGTAATCGAGGCGACGTAGGTCAAGCAATCAGTCTGGTTCGCAAAGGCGGTGCCGTCAGCACGGCTGACCGTGGTCCAACCATTGTTGGTGCACTGGTCGGCGGTTTTGACCACCGTGAGTGGCGGAGGCGGTGGCGGCGGAGTGATGTAGTTCACGCAATCAGTCTGACTGGTGAAGATCGTACCGTCGGTGCGAGTGAGGGTTTGCCAGCCATTGCTCAAGCACTGGGTGGCACTGGTTACCACCGTGAGCACTGGAGGTGGAGTGATGTAGTTCACGCAATCGATCTGACTGGTGAAGATCGTACCGTCGGTGCGAGTAAGGGTTTGCCAGCCGTTGTTCAAGCACTGGGTGGCACTGGTTACCACCGTGAGTACCGGCGGTGGTGGCGTGGCAGCGATCAGCGACATTGCGCTGGTGGATGCCACCGACATGTCGATGCGGTAGTTGAACCCGTTCAACGAACCGGTATCCGTCACCTGGACAGTGATCGTGTTGACGCCCGGTTGCAGTGCGGCACCAAACACCAGGTCTGCGTTGGTGGGATC
>DATJXP010000057.1:0-4169 GCA_035500035.1 Candidatus Acidiferrum sp.
CAGTTTCTGCAGCGCGCGCTCGGCGTTGTGCATCACCATGCTCTCGGTGACTTCGAGTTCGAGCCGGCCGGGCACGATGCCGGTTTCCCGCAGCACCTGGCGGATCCACGGCAACAGCTCGGTATCGGCAAACTGGCGCGGCGACAGATTGACGGCGACGCACACCGGCGGCAATCCCTCGGCATCCCAGCGGCCGATCTGTTCGCAGGCCTGGCGTATCACCCATTTGCCGATGTGCACGATGATGCCCATCTCTTCCGCCGCCGGAATGAACAGCGCCGGCGACACCTGGCCCAGAGTCGGATTGTTCCAGCGCAGCAGCGCTTCGACGCCGTGAATCACGCCGGTGGTGATATTGACCTTGGCCTGGTATTCCAGCCACATCTCGCCACGCTCCACCGCCTGGCGCAGGTTCGATTCCATCGCCAGTTTTTCTATCGTCGGCGAACTCGCACCCGGTGCATAGAACTGGTAGTTGTTCTTGCCTTCTTCCTTCGCCGCGTACATCGCGATGTCGGCATGCTTGAGCAGCGTTTGTTCGTCTTCGCCGTTGGCGGGATAGGCGCTGATGCCGATGCTGGCGGTGACGCGGCATTCGTGCCCCATGATCTCGACCGGTTTGAGCGCCGCCGCCAACAGGTTGCGCGCCACCTTGGCA
Source organism: Candidatus Acidiferrum sp. (assembly GCA_035500035.1). Taxonomy (GTDB): domain Bacteria; phylum Pseudomonadota; class Gammaproteobacteria; order Pseudomonadales; family Pseudohongiellaceae; genus CAILUG01. The sequence goes on from DATJXP010000057.1 coordinate 659, forward strand.
ACCTGCCTGGTACCGGCTACTTCCGGCACCAGCACGACGAACTCGTCGCCGCCGAGCCTGGCCACCACGTCGCTGGCACGCACGCAGGCCTTGAACCGCACCGCCATCTCCTTCAGCAAGACGTCGCCGGCTTCGTGGCCGAGCGAGTCGTTGATCTGCTTGAAGCGGTCGAGGTCGATGAACAGCACGGCGAACTTGCGTTGATAACGCCGGCTGGCTTCCAGTTCGTGCCTGAGCAACTGGCTGAACAGCGCGCGGTTCGGCAGGCCGGTCATCTCGTCGTGAGTCGCCAGGTATTGCACGCGCGCTTCCGCTTCCTTGCGGGCGGAAATGTCTTCGACTATCGACACGTGATACAGCTCGCGGCCATGGGCATCCCACTTGACCGCGATGGTGAGCCCGGCCCAGATCACGCTGCCGTTCTTGCGCAGATAGCGCTTCTCGCATTTGAAGCTGTCGAGCCTGCCGGCGCTGAGCTCCTTGCGGGCGACGTCGGTCAGGTGGGTGTCTTCCGGGTGGGAAATCTGCGCGACGCTCAACGTGCGCAGCTCCTCCACGCCGTAGCCGAGCATGTCGCACAATTTGCGGTTGGCGTGGATGATGCGGCCGGCGGGGCCGACGTGGGCGACGCCGATCGCCGCCAGTTCGAGGCTGTCGGCATGGTCCTGGTTTGCCTTTTCGGCCGTCACGTCGCGCACGATGCCGTAATAGCCGAGCAATACGCCGTCGGCATCGAAGCGCGGGCGGCCGCTGATGCTGTGGTAGTAACTGCCGCGACGCTCGTCGTGTCGCCACACCACGCAATCGGTAATGGGTTCGCACGCGGCAAAACTGGCGCGGTAACTTTGCCAGAGCGGCAGCGAGGCCGTCGCGGCATCGTCGAGTTCCCAGAAAGTGCGGCCAAGAAACTGCGCGGCATCCAGGCCGCTGCGGCCCTGGCCGGATGGAATGAAACGGGTGAAGCGCTGCCCGGCGTCCTGTTCCCAGTAGTACTCGACCGCGAGATCGATCACGCGCAGCAACAGGTCATCGGTCTGCGGCGCGGCGGAACGCAGGTACCCGGCATCGTCGACCGGGATATTCCCGAACTGGATTTCCTGCCCCATGCAACGCGCCTCCGTCGTCGAATTGTGCAAGATCAAGTCGCATAACGACGGAACCCGGGCACCGCTTGAACGAAATCAGCCACCGCCGCCTTCGGCACGCGGAAAATTTACGTCAGCCATTCACCGCCGGGCCCTGCGTGCAGATGCCGGTGCCGGCCGGCAGCGGCGCTGGCGGGGTCAGGTCGTTGACGAACCTGAGCAGGTCGCGCCAGCTGATGATGCCCACGGGATGGTTGTCTTTATCGACGATGGGAATGCACGAGATCGAGTGCTGTTTGAAGATGTCCACCGCCTCGCTGAGATCGGCGGTCGGACCCAGCGTGATCGGATGATGCGCCATGATCTGGTGGGCGCGTCGTTTCATCGTGCAGATGTCGCGCGTGGTCTCATGCAAGCTGCCAACAAAGGGACTGATGTGCCGCAGCAGGTCGCGATCCGACAGCACGCCGAGCAGGCGTCCCTTGTCGACCACCAGCAGATGATGGAACCGGGTGTTGTCGAAGATCTCCTTGACCTGGGTCAGCGTATCGTCCGGACCCACGCTGACCACTCTGGTGGTCATGAACGATTGCATTTGCATGACTGTGTTCCTGCTGAAGGACTCACAGTCGATAACGACAGCCCTCGGCTCCGGCTTGAGCCCAGCAACGTCCGCGCCGTGACGCGTTCCTCACTTTTCCAGTTCTTGTTCGATGCGACCGGCCAGCTCCGCCCGCTGTACACGGGGGCGCAGGTAGAGGTTCATGCTGTAAAGACCGTGCAGGTAGGCCTTGTCCCAGGCCGACAAGCCCGGCGCGGGCGTGTTGCTGCCGCCGAACAGGTTGAGGATGGAATCGACGCTGCCCACGTTGGCCTTGGGATCCACCTCGGCCAACGCAATGAAGGACAGATAGTCGGCCAACTGGTCCCAGCTGGCCATGCCCAGCTTGCCGGTATCGACGATGATCAACGAGCCCAGCAGCCCCTCGCGGGTGCCGGTGGAAATCAGCGAATTGGAAGACACCACATAAGCCGGTTCTTCCGGGTTGGCACTTTCCACCACCGGCATGCCGTTACGGTCGACTGGCACCGTGATCTGCCACCAGCGTACCGGCTGCGACGAGTTCACGAATTCACTCAACGCATGATCGCCCTTGGTGGTGCCCTCGGAATTGCCGAACGGCTTGAACACGCGCGGCGACTTCTGCACCAACTCGGCCGCTACGTTCTTGCCGTTGTCGGAGAACACGATGTCGATATTGGGCTTGCACCCCGGCTTCTGGGTGGCGAGCCCGACCTGCTGGGCCGTTACAACCAGGCGCTTGACCAGAAAGTCGGCCACGGCGCTCGAGGTTCCCTGCACGCGGATGCAGGCTCCGTGTTCGAGCCGCGCCAGTCCGAATTCCGGACTCGCCAGCCGTCCCACGTTGGTGACGAAGTCGCGCATGAGCTGGAAGCGTTCGCCGGTGGTGCGCGTGCCGGTGATGGTGATTTTTTCGTCCACCTTGTTGCTGGAAGGCTCCGGCGCGGGAGTTTGCGCAATGGCGAAGCCGGACAGCGACAACAGCGCCGTCAGCACCAGCGAGTGACGGATACGGAAGTTCATTGGTTACTCCTAGAGCAGTGCGTAGTAACGCACGATATTGCCGGCAGCCTTGCGTTTGCCGACGCCGATGATGACATGGCGCATCAGCCAGTCGTGCTTGCCCTTCTCCACCTCAAAGGTCGGGAAGGCGCGCAGGTAGTAATCCGACTCCGGCACCGCCGGTCCATTTTCGAAAATCCACTTGCGGATCTTCACCATGGTGTCGGAGTAGCGGCCCCACAGGTAGCCGCGGTTGTAGATCATGATCAGCGTGCCGTCGTCTTCCTGCAGCATGTAGCGCGCATCGAAGCTGAGCACATCGTCGGGACGGAACAGCGCATAGTCGCCGCCGCTGTTCGGCACCGCCTTGCCGTTCAGTTTCGGGCCCTTGATGGTGCCACTGTCGAGATACACCGCGCCGCGGCCGGCGCCGGTCGGCATGTTGTTGATGTTCTGCGTGCGGGTGAAATTGAGATCGATCTCGAACACGAACTCGAACTTCGGTTGTTCGTACAGCGAAACGTCCTTGAACGGACTGATCAGCGTCGGAGCCGCGGCCTCGGCCGCCATAGCGCCATCAGGCGCGACGGCAGCGGCCCCCAGTGTCAGTACCGCAGCACCAAGTGCTGCTTCACCAAAGAATTCGCGTCGATTGAGAAAATTGTCGTCGTCGTTGTTGCTGCTCATCGGATTCCCCTATATCACCCAATCAAAACTGCTGTTGGTCGGTTGTTGTTCGTGTTGCGCGAAGATGCGGTGTTCGGCCGCCAGCCCGCGCAGGATGAAATAATCGGTGTAGCCAGTGCGGCCCATCAGCTTGTAGCCCTGCTCCACTACCTGC
>DATJXP010000058.1:0-4759 GCA_035500035.1 Candidatus Acidiferrum sp.
ACAGCGCCAGCGACCAGATCAGCGGTGATTTGCCAATGCGTTTGAGCATCGTGAACGGATCGTGCCGTTCACCGCCGTGACCGTAGGCCAGCAAGTAGACGACGCTCGCCATCCACAGCGCATTGCCGAGGTCGAGCAGCACGGCGTTGGCGAAGCCAGCCTGGCCGTACACGGCAATGATGAAGGGAAACATGAAGCTGTTGTTCTGGATACCGACGTTGACCAGCGCCGTGCCCATGGTCTTGCGGTCCAGTTGCTGGTGCCGGCCCACCAGGTACATCACCAGCAGGCAGGCGCCGTTGACGACGGCATTGATGAACGGCAGCAGCGCCTTCGACCATGTCAGCTCGACGGTGGAGACCGAGGTCAGGATCAGCATTGGCAGCGTGACGAAGAACACGAATCGCAGCAGGAAATCGCCGTGACTCTTGTCCGCCACTCCGGCCTTTTTGAGCCACAGCCCCAGGCCGAAATAAACAAAGATGGGCAGCAACTGCAGCAGCAAACCTGACATGGAGTAGGGCCTTCAAAACAGGGCAAAAGACCATTGTATTGACAGGGTGGCAAAGCCGGCAAACCGGAGTATCCTTTTGCAACTACGCCCCAACAGCAAGCAGAGGACAGGCCCATGCAACGCCGCCAATTTCTCCAACGCTCCATGACCCTCGGTGCCGGTCTCGTCATCGGCTTCCACCTGCCGGTCCGTTCATTGATGGCGCAACCTCCGGGCGGCGCGCCGGCCGCACCGCCGCCGCCTAATGCCTTCGTCCGCATTGCCCCGGACAACACCATCACGGTGATTTCCAAGCACACCGAAATGGGCCAGGGCGTTTACACCGGCCTCGCCACCATGATGGCCGACGAGCTCGACGCCGATTGGCCGCAGATGCGAGTGGAAGCCGCGCCGGCCAACGTCAACCTGTACAAACATCTGATGCTGGGCATCCAGGGCACTGGTGGTTCGATGAGCGTGCCGAATGCCTGGATGCAGTACCGCACCGTCGGCGCCACGGCGCGGGCGATGTTGGTTGCCGCCGCCGCCAAGGCGTGGAAGGTGCCGGCCGGCGAGATCGTCACCAGCAAGGGCGTGTTGAGCCACAAGTCCGGCAAGAGCGCCAAATACGGCGAGTTCGCGGTCGCTGCCGCCAAGTTGCCGGTGCCTGCCGATGCCAAACTGAAAACGCCGCAGCAATTCACGCTGATCGGCCAGCGTCTGCCGAAAGTGGATACCGTCGCCAAGGTCACCGGCAAGGCCGGCTATGCCATCGACGTGCGCCGTCCCGGTATGAAGGTCGCCGTGATCAAGCATTCGCCGCGTTTCGGCGGTACGCTGAAGTCGTTCGACGATAAAGCCACCCGTGCCGTGTCCGGCGTGGTTGACGTCATCCAGATTCCCACTGGCGTCGCCGTGATCGCCGACAATACCTTTGCCGCGATGCGCGGCCGCGAGGTGCTGACGGCAGAATGGGATTTCAGCAAGGCCGAGAACCGCGGCACCGCCGAGATTCTGCGTGATTACAAGGCACTCGCCGAGAAGCCCGGCACGCCGGTGCAGGTGGAAGGTGACAGCTCCGCCGCCATCGCCCAGAACGCCAGTCGCGTGCTGGAAGCCACTTACGAATTTCCGTTCCTCGCCCATGCCTGCATGGAGCCGATGGACACCACGCTGGAGCTGGTGGATGGCAAGGCTTACTTGCGCTCAGGCACTCAGATGCAATCGATCGAGCAGGGCCGCGTAGCGGAAGTGCTTGGTCTGCCGCTGGAAAACGTGTTCGTTGAAACCCAGTTCGCCGGCGGCGGTTTCGGCCGTCGCGGCAACTTCGTGCCGGAACTCGATGCCGAAGTGGCGCACATCGTCAAAGCCACCGGCGGCAAATACCCGGTCAAATTGCAGTACACGCGCGAAGACGACATGCGCGCCGGTTCGTACCGCCCGCTGTTCGTGCACAAGATGCGTGGTGCGCTCGACGCCAACGGCAACATCGTGGCGTGGGAAAACCGCCTGGTCGGCCAGTCGTTCATCGACGGTACCTCGTTCGGCTTCCTCATCCAGAAGGGCGTCGATCCGCTGGCAATCGAAGGCGCGTCCGAACTGCCGTACCACGTGCCGAATCTCAGCATCGACTACCACATGGCCAAGGTCGGCGTGCCCGGCCTGGCGTTCCGTTCGGTGAGCCATACCCATACCGCGTACTCGAAGGAAACCTTCATGGACGAGTTGATGCACATGGCCGGCAAAGATGCCATCCAGGGTCGGCTTGCACTGATGAAGGACGAGCGCGGCATGGCCGTCATCAAGGCGGTGGCTGAACGTTACGGCTGGGGCAAGACGTTGCCACAGGGCAAGGCTGCGGGCTTCGCTTACAACGAATCGTTCGGCGGCCGCATTGCGCAGATTGCCGAAGTCAGCCTCGACGCCGGCGGTCGCATCAAGGTGGATAAAGTGGTGTGCGCAGTCGATTGCGGTCTCGCCATCAATCCGCACATCATCGAAGCGCAGGTGGAGAGTGCCATCATGTTCGGCTTGAGCGCCGCGCTGTATGGCGAGATCAAGATCAACAAAGGCGAAGTGCAGACCGCCAATTTCCACAACTATCCGGTGATCCGCATGAAGCAGAAACCGGAAATCGAAGTGGTGATCATGCAATCGGGCGAATCGCCGACCGGCATCGGCGAACCGGCGACGCCGGTGGTCGGGCCTGCCGTCGCCAATGCCTACTTCAGGCTGACCGGCAAGCGCGTGCGTAAACTGCCAATGGAAGCATTGGTCTGATCTGAGCCGGCAGCCGCTTGAGCGCCACCGACGACATCACCGCCATCACGCAGTTGGTGGTGCGTGAACGCGAGAGTCGCGACATGGGGTTCTGGCACCGCATGCGCGACTGCTTCCACGCCGACGCCGAAGTCAACATCAGCTGGTTCCAGGGCAACGGCCACGCTTTCGTCGAAGCCTCGCGCGACATGGCGTCACGCGGCATGCTGGCCAAGCACCGGCTCGGTCCGGTGCTGGTCACGCTGAATGGCGACCGTGCGCTGGCGACGCTGTCCGCCATCATCGACATTCCCACCGTCATCGACGGCAAGGACTTCACGCTGTGCGCACATTCGCTGCTGATCTATCGCGTGGCGAAGCGGCAAGGCGTATGGCGGCTCGGCAGTTTCGAAGTGATCTATCGCCGCGATGAATTCATTCCGGCCATACTCGGCCAGACGGCTGCGGTTCCGGTTGAGTTGCTGGCCGGCTATCGCGCGTCGTACCGCAATCTCTGCTACAGCCTGCATCTGAAGGGTTATCAGCCGAGCGACGAACTGGCCGGCGAAGACCGGCCGGAAACAGTACGAGCCATCCTCGACAAGGTTTACGGCTGGCTGGGATTGCCGCTGCCCGACTGAGGCGCCTCGCTCTTCGTGCGGGTGAAGCGCTGTTCCAGCGCGCGAAACTCCGCCAATGCCGGCAGGATGCTCGGCACGTGACACACACCTTCCACCGATCTGAACTGTTTGTCAGTCGATGCCAGCGAGGCGAACAAGTGCTGGCCTTGCGCGTAGGGCACTACGCGATCCTGCGTGCAGTGCTGGATGCGTACGGGCTCGGTGACTTTGCCGGCGTAGGCCAGGCTGTCGAACGGATCCTTCGACAACAAGCGCACCGGCAGCCACGGATAGCGCTCGGCACCGACATCGGCGATCGCGGTGTACGGTGAATCGAGTACGACGGCGGCGAAGTCATGCGCGGCCGCCAACTGCACGGCGATACCGGTGCCGAGCGATTCGCCGAATACGATCACGGCGGCATTGGATTGTTTCTGCTGCAACCAGTTGAGAGCGGATTCCGCATCGGTACGGAAGCCGGATTCCGACGGCGTGCCAGACGAACCGCCATAACCGCGCCAGCTCAAGGCCAGCAAACCGGCGCCGGCTTGCGTCAATGCGGTATAGCGTTCGGCGCGGCCGGTGGGATTGCTGAAGCTGCCGCGCAAATTGCCGGCGTTGCCGTGCAGGTAGAGATAGATCGGGCGGCCGGGCTCCGGTGCCACCCACCATGCTTTCAGATGCTCGCCATCGGCGGTGTCGATCACGACGTTCTCGGCGTGCGGCACGCTGTCGACTTCGGTGGCGACGTCAACCGTGGACGGTTCGAACACCAGTGCGCGTTGACGCACGTACATGTAGGTGCAGGCGGCGAGGTACAACACCAGCAGCGTCGCCGGTACCGCGATCAGGATTTTCTTCACACTGGCTCCGTGCGGGCTTACGGCACCCGGCAGATCAGACCTTTCAGATAGTACCCCTCGGGGTAGTTGCTCGATACCGCGTGATCGCGATCCTGGCCGAGTTTTTCCACGAACTGGACGTTGCGGCCGGCATCGAGCGCGGCATCGGCCACCACCTTGTGGAACAACTCTTCCGGCATCAGTCCCGAGCAACTGAACGTGGCGAGGATGCCTTCCGGGTTCAGCAACTGCAACGCCAATAGGTTGATGTCCTTGTAGCCGCGGCAGGCCTTGTCGAGGTGCTGTTTGCTGTCGACGAATTTGGGCGGATCGAGCACGATCAGGTCGAAGCGACGGCCTTCGGCGCGGTACTTGCGCAGCTCGGCAAACACGTCGGCTTCGACATTGCTGCAACGCGCGTCGTCGAGTTGGTTCATGCCGACGTGCTGTGCGGCCAGTGCCAGGGCATCAGCCGATACATCGAGGTTGGTGACATGGGCCGCGCCGGCTTTCAGGCAATGCACAGCCACTGCACCGGTATAGCT
>DATJXP010000059.1:0-21316 GCA_035500035.1 Candidatus Acidiferrum sp.
AGGTTTGGTTATTTCACTTGCGTTACAGCGAGGCCTGCTGTTGCTTGCCGGCCTCTTTTCCGCCTTCCGTGCCATCGGTCACGTTGCCGTCACGTTCCTTGAAGGCATCGGCGCTGATGATGTTGTACACGATGCTTTCAAAGCGGTTGTCGTCTTTGGCGGCGGCGCGCGCGATCTTGCGTACCACCGGCATGTCGCGATAGTTCAGTTCGCGGCCCAGCGCGTAAGTCATCAGGTTCTGCGTCAGCGACTGCACGAACATGTCGGAGCGCGCCATCAGCGCTTTCACCAGATCCTGCGGGCCGGAGATCGGCGTGCCATCAGGCAAGACGCCCGACGAATCGATCCTGGTGCCGGTTTCGGGATCGATGACGTGGAACTGCCCCAGCGTATTGAAGTTCTCCAGCGCCATGCCGAGTGGATCCATCACGCCGTGGCAGCCCATGCACATCGGCTTGGAACGATGTTGCTCGAGACGTTCGCGCACCGTTTGGGGCGGACGGCCGAAGCCGTTTTCCTTCAGCGCTTCCACGCCCGGCGGCGGTGAAGCCGGCGGCGTGCCGAGCAGACGATCGAGAATCCACGAGCCGCGCAATACCGGCGATGTGCGGTTGGGGTTGGCCGTCAGCAGCAGGATCGCACCCTTGCCGAGCAGACCGCGGCGGTTGGGGTCATCCAGATGCACTCTGCGCATCTTGCTGCCTTTGACGTCTTCGATGCCGTAGATCATGGCCAGGCGTTCGTTGAGGAAGGTGTAATCGGCGTCGAGCAGCCTGGTGACGCTCTGGTCGCTGCGCAGCACGCTGTCGACGAACAGGTTGAGTTCTTCCCGCATCAGCGGGCGTACGTCGAGTCGACCGCTGGCGAAACGGAATTGGCCGGCATTCGGCGTGATTTCGTCGAACTTGGCCATGTTGAGCCACTGGCCGGCGAAGTCGGTGATCAGGGTCTTGGCGCGTTCATCCTTCAGCATGCGCGAAACCTGGGCTCGCAGCACCTTGGGCTCGTGCAGCTGGCCTTTGTGCGCCATCAGCAACAGTTCGTCATCGGGCACGGTGCTCCACAGGAAGAACGACAGGCGTGACGCCAGCTCGAAATCGTTCAGTGCCAGTGCGGTTTTGCCTTCGTTACCGGTTTCGGCGCGATACAGAAAATGCGGGCTCACGAGGATGGCGCTGAGCGCTTCCTGAATGCCGGTTTCGAAATCAGATTTGGCGCGGCTCTTCTGGTAGAACGCCATCAGTTCCGTGGTGTCCTGTTCCGTAAGCGGACGGCGGAAGGCGCGTTCGGCCATGTGAGTGACGATCTCAGCGGCGCACTTCGGTTCGTCGGCCTTTTCCTTCGGATAGCACACGAAGATGTGTTTGCGCGATTCCGAATCGCTCATGCCGGTGACCGACAGCGGGCCGCGGATCTGCAACGCGTGCACCGCATGCAAGCGAGCCTGACCGCCTTCGAGCGCGTTGGCAGGCGTCAGCTCGTCGCTTTCGGCGAAGCTGCGCTGCAGGAAGGTAACTGTCACGTTGTGCTGGCCGGCAGTGGCGTGGAAGCGGATCTTGCGCAGGCGTTCGTTGATCTGCGCCACGGCGTCGTCCAGTACCTGGTCGATCCATTTATGGTCCTTCTCGCCGCCGATCACGGTGCGGAAGAATTCCTTGCCGTCGAGCAAGGCGATGACAGTGTTCTCGAATTCCATGTTCGGCACTTCGCGCGCGAGCGCCAGGTCGCCGATGGTCAGCTCGTACTCGCCGTCGGCGAGGAAGGTGTGTTCGACGCTGACACCGCCACGGGTGCCGAACGGCATGCCTTCGGTGTGGCGTTGCTGGGTGCCGGTGCCGTTGATGCCGCGCGGCGGCAACGAAATGATCATGTCGGCCACGTTGCCGTAGGTTTCCATGATCGGGATCGGGCGGCGGTCGCCGATGGCGTCATGCGCGATGGCGCGAGCGGCGGTCAGATACTGGTCGATGAAGGCGGGAGAGACCTGCAGCGCTTCGGCGTTGTTGTCGTAGCCGTTCTTCAGGTTGTCGACCGGCAGGTATTTGTCGGCCTTGATGTCGAGGCCGAGCAGGTCGTGCACGGCATTCTGGTATTCGCGACGGTTGAGGCGGTGCAGCGGCACGCGTCCGGCCACTTGCTCGTTGCCGGCGGCCTTGTCGATGGTGGTTTCGATCCAGTTGGCCAAGGCGGTGATTTCGGCCTGCGGTGGGCGATCGTTGCCCGGGGGCGGCATCAGGCCGCCGCGCAGTTTGCGGATGGCGGCTTCGAAGGTTTGCGCCTGCGGCACCACCTGGTCGGGAGCCATGGTGTCGAACGCGACTTTGCCGGCCCAGTCATCGGTGTTATGACATTTAACGCAGTAGGTTTCGATCGTGTGCCACTGGGCCTTGCCGTCGTCGGCTGCGCTGGCTCCGGCGGCGGTCATGCCACCAATGACCAACACGACCGCAGCTTTTATGCTGCTGTTCTTCATGCGAATTCCCCTTAAAGTGTGACGTCCGTACCCAGTATAAACCGAGTTGGCGCCGCACAGCAGGCCCGGCGTGGGCTTCCACGATCCTTGCGATTTTGCAGTAGGGAGGCCAGCGGCCAGTGCTCTATACTCCGGCGCAGTGGTCCAAGGGCGGGAATGACAACCGCCCGCCGCCATGCACCAATCTGCTCTCAACCAACAATCCGCACTATTTCAGAGGAATCAAGACATGCAACGTCGCCTTGCCGCCACCCTGTTCGCCCTGGCCTTCGGGGCTACCGCCCATGCTGCCAATGTACCGGAATACGTGACCATCAAAATGCAGATCGATGTCGCCAAACCGGCGGCCGAGGTCTGGGCCAAGGTGGGGAACTATTGCGATATCGGTAAATGGGCCAAGGGACTGGATTGCGCCATCGTCTCGGGTGACGGCGGCATCGGCACCGTGCGCTCGCTGGGTGGCGGTCGCATCAAGGAAATCCTGGTCGGCAAGACTGATTTGTCCTACGGCTACGATCAACCGGTGGTCGAAGGCAAGTTCTATGACCAGTACCACGGCTACCTGGAAGCCAAGCCGGTGACTGCCACCACTTCCAAGCTGCTTTATACGTTGATGATCGACGAGTCCGACAAGGCTGACCAGGCCGCCAAAGACGCTGACGTCACTCGCCGCCGCACCCAGTTCGAAGGTCTGCTCAAGGTCATGAAGGAAATGGCCGAGGCCAAGTAAGCTCCTGATGCTGGCCGGATCCGACCTGCTGTTCGTTTACGGCAGCCTCTGCAGCGGCAGCGGCCACCCGATGGCGGCAAGGTTGGCGGCGGCAGCCAAGCTGATCGGGGCCGGCAGGTTCCAGGGCTGTCTGTACCGCATCGACTGGTATCCGGGCGCAGTGGCGTCCGATCATGCCGATGACGGTATCGACGGCGAGGTTTACCGCATGGACGCACCGGAGCTCACGCTGCCCTTGCTCGATGCTTATGAGGAAACCGGTCCTGGTTTTGCCGAACCGGCCGAATTCCGCCGCGAATTGCAGCCAGTAAGGCTCGAGACCGGTGAAACGTTGCAGTGCTGGCTGTATTTGTACAACCGGCCGCTGGATGGGAAGCCACAGATTCGGCCGGAGAGCCCGCTGATTGCCGCTGGCATTCCGCCGGTCAAAACCGAAATGTGAAGCAGTTGCTGGATTTGCCGCAGGGCTGGGCTATAGTCGTCTCAGTCAGCGCTGCGGACCCGAGTCGTGCGCCGTATCCGCTTCCCAGGAAAACCACCGCATGAAACTGTCCATCGTCATCCCGTGCTACAACGAGCAACATACCATTGCCTCGCTGGTGGCGGCGGTGAACGCAGCGCCGTATCCGGACAAGGAAATCATCATCGTCGATGACTGCTCGCGCGACGGCACCCATGCCGAGCTGGAAAAGCTGAAAGGTCAGGTGAGCCAGATCGTTTACCACAAGGTCAACCAGGGCAAGGGCGCCGCGCTGCGCACCGGCTTCCAGCACGCCACCGGCGACGTCGTCGTCATCCAGGATGCCGACCTTGAATACGATCCGAACGAATACGCGCTGCTGGTGGAGCCGATCGCGCAGGGCAAGGCCGATGTCGTCTACGGTTCGCGCTTCATGGGCGGCGCGCCGCACCGCGTGCTGTACTTCTGGCACAGCGTCGGCAACGCGGTGCTGACGCTGATGTCGAACATGTTCACCAACCTCAACCTGACCGACATGGAAACCTGCTACAAGGTGTTCCGGCGCGAAGTGATCCAGGCGATTCCGATCGAGGAAAACCGTTTTGGCTTCGAACCGGAGATCACCGCCAAGCTGTCGCGCATGAACCTGCGCATCTACGAAGTCGGCATCTCGTATTACGGCCGCACTTATGCCGAAGGCAAGAAGATAGGCTGGAAGGACGGCTTCCGCGCCATCTACTGCATCCTCAAATACAACCTGTTCCGCTGACACCGATGAGTGTCGCCCTGCCGATCAAACTGAAAGCGCCACTGTGGTGGCTGGCATTGTTGATCGTCTGTGCTGCCGGCGCGGCCACCGTGTGGTATGCCTCGGCCTGGGGGGTCGGGGTTTCACCCGATTCGGCCGAATATCTGGCTGGAGCGCGCCGCTTGCACTCGCTGGGCGACTTGTTCCGGCTGCCGACCCAGTGGCCGCCAGGCTATCCGATCCTGTTGAAACTGGCGTCGCTGTTCGGCGGCGATCTCTACGCGACGACGCGTGTACTGCAATGCCTGCTGATGGCCGGCAATCTCGCGGTCGCCATGTCGTTATTGCGCCATGTGATCGGGCGCGACAGCTTGCTGCCGATCGCCGGCGGGCTCGTGCTGGCGGCGAGCTATACGCTGTGGCAGGTGAACTTCTATGCCTGGTCAGAAGGACCTTTCGTGTTGTGCCAGCAGCTCAGCGCCCTGTGGTTGTTGCATGCCCTGGAGGCTCCGGTGGAACGTCGCTGGCTGTTCGCCGCGGCGGGCATGGCGGCATTGGCGCTGCTGTTCCGTTATGCCGGCGTTGCGTGGGTCGGTACCGCATCGTTACTGCTGCTGTTGCTGACGGCGGGCAACTGGCGCCAGCGGCTGCGGCCGGCGGTGACCTTCGGCGTTGTAGCCGTTGCGCCTTTCGCGGTGTGGATCGTCGCCAACAAGCTGGTCAGAAACGAAACCACCAATCGCCAGATGGTCATCCACTGGATAACGGGCAGCGATGCCTTGGCGCTGCTCAGGGAAATCACCTCGTGGTTCGGGTCGGCGCAGGGCTTGTTGCCGTTCGTGATCGGCGCCGGCCTGGTCTATGCAGTCTTGCGGTCGGCGCTGCGTAATTGGTCGCGGTTGCCGCAGCCACTGCGGTTGTTCGTGACGATCAGCGCCGCATACGTTGCGTGCTATACCTTGTTCATCGTTTTGTCCAAGTCGTTGTTTGACGCCTACATCCCTTTCGATGACCGCATCTTCGTCGTCGCCTGGCTGTTTGCCGTGCTGGCATTGACGGCGTGCGCGCTGCAGTTGTTCGTCACGGGAGAAAAACACCAACGCACGCTGGCCGTGCTGACGGTGCTTTTTTTCATCATCATCGGCGGCAGCCAGTTACTGCCCGTGATGAGCGCCGCGCGGCAACAGGGGATGGGATATTTGAGCGCCTACATGTCGCAGGTGTCGCCGGTGGGGCAATTGCGGCAGCTCACCGGCCGCATCGTCTATTCCAACGCGCCCGACTATCTGCGCATGACGACCGATTTCACCGCGCACGACTATCCCCGCAAATACGACCCTACCACGATGCTCGTCAATGCCGGCCTGCGGGATGAACTTGCGACGATGCAGCGCAACGTGCAGCGCGGCGACGCACTGATCGTGCATTATCAAGGCTTCGAATGGCGCGAGTATTTCCTGAGCAAGGAAGAACTGCTGCAGTTGGGTTACCAGGAAATCATCGAGGGCAACGGCGTCGACATACTCAGTTTTCCGGCGCAAGTGCCGGACAAGGCTGCCGCCGCTCAGTGAGACACCGGCCGGTTCAACACCGAGCCCAAGGCGGTATTTATCGCATCGGGGCCCAACTGCCGCCGGTAAAGTTCGCCGGAGGCCAGCGCGGCGCGCGCGAGCAGCGTGCGATCGTGCAGGTAGCGCAATACCGCCGCGTCGAGCGAACGCGGAGATTGCGGGTCGGTGTCGCACAGCAGCAGATCGCCGTCGGCACCGCAATAACGCTCGAGGCACGGCGTCCGCAGCGTGACAAAGGCTTTGGCGAGCGCGGCGTAGTAGTAAATCTTGTAGGGCAGCACGCGCTGTGTCTTGTCGGTGTGACCGAAGATGCCGAGGCAAAGATCGGCGTTGACGATGTGCTCCACCACGAACCCGGTGGCGAACAAGCCCTTGTGCCAGGTTACGTTGGAGCGCGGGTTGTCGCGCAGGAATCGTTCGAGTCGCCAGCCTTCCTGCCCGTCACCGATGATGACGAAGCGCAGTTCTGGTTCGTGGGCCAGGCGGGCGGCGGTGGCGAGTATGGTTTCGATGCCGTGCAGCGGCACCAACGACCCGAGAAACAGGCAGGTGAACGGTTTGCGCTCCGGCGTTGTCGCGGTAACTGGATCGGCATGCGAAGCGGGGCGCTGCAGCGGCGGAATCGACAACGGCACCACGTGGAAGCGCGCGCGCGGCAGTTGGAACAGGGCTGCATAGTAGTCGGCATTGTCGGCGGTATCGACCAGGATGCCGTCGGCGGCGGCGAACGCGCGGCGTTCGATGGCAAACAGCAGTCTTGCTTTCCAACTGCCGGGCGCGCACATGCCACGATCGACGACGGCGGTGTCGTACAGCGAGATGAAGGCATCGAGATAAATGACCGGCCGGTATTTGCCGGGCAGCAGCGCCACCAGTATTGCCAGCGCCGGTGCCGGATAGGCGATATAGACGATGTCGGTGCGGTGGGTCAGATAACGTGCGAACACGCTCAGGGTTCCCCAGCACAATTGCCAGATCCCGGCCAGCGCCGACAACGCATTGCGCCGGCGGATGCCCTGGTAGAAGCCGCCGGAACCGAGATCGTGGAGCAACAGTTGCACCTGGATGGAAGGCAACGCCGCTATCAACTGGATTTTATGTTTTACGTTGGGATACAAATCCGACACGCGGGTGACGCCCAGCACCGAGAGGGTCAGCATGGCGCCACCTTGGTGGGCGATACTGCCCGGCAATGACCGTCGTCAAATGAGTGGAGAGGTATGAAAGAGTTGGTCAGGCCAATCATCAAGTATCTGCGGCCTGTGATGCTGCTGGTGGCCTTGCTTGTCTTCATCCGCCTGCTGGTCAACCTCGGTGCGCGCGATTCGCTGGAAGTGGTTCGCGGCTTGTCGCCGTGGTGGGTGCTGGCCACGCTGGTTTCCATCATGCTCAATTTCATTTTCGCGGCCAGGCGATACCAGGTGCTTGTCGCCGGCGACCTGCCGTTCCTCAAAGTGTTCGAAACCATCATGGCGAGCTTCCTGCTCAACTACGCCTCCATGATACAGGGGCTGGGAATCGGCGCCAAAGTGGGAATGATGAAGGCCGACGGCATCGCGGCGTCGCGCTCGATCGCCGGCGTGATCACCGAGATCGTGTTCGATCTCGGTTTCTCGGTCGCGATGTGCGCGGTGTTTGCCGTCGTTGCCGATCATCCGGCCGACATCATCGGCAAGCTGCCGTCGCCCGGGCCGGTGTTGCTGGTGGGCTCGGTCATGCTGGCGGTGGCAGTGGCGGCCGGCGTGATGTTCCGGCAATTCCTGTCCGACGTGCTCGCGCATCTCAAACAGATCAACAGCCGCCATAATCTCGGCAGCGTGGTGATGACGACCAGCGGCATCTGGGTAGTGGCGGGGCTGGGGTTCTATTGCATGCTGAATGCGCTGGAGGGCGGCAGCTCGGCCAGCTTGTTCCTGTGCATTTTTGCCATCACCACCGGTTTCATCACCGGCCTGGTGTCGATGGTGCCAGGTGGCATCGGTATCAGGGAAATCACCTGGGCCTACATCGTCAGCCTGTCCGGCGTGTCGATCGAAGTGGCCGGATTGATCGCGCTGATTTATCGCGTGCTGTCGATTGCGGTGATCCTGCTGGTGCTGATGGCCTGGCGCGCGCTGCCGCGTTTGGGTTTCAAGCGCTCTTCGTGAAACGTTGGTACAGCGCTACCGTACCGGCGACCATGCGATCGATGGTGTATTCGGCATAGGTGGCACGGCCGGCACGCACGAGTTGCGCTCTCAGCCCGGAATTTTCCGCCAGTTCGACGATGCGGCGCGCCAGCAATTCCGGTTGGTCGGGCGGCACGACGAAACCGTTGTCGCCATCCTTGATCAGCTCGGGCGTGCCGCCGCACAGCCCGCCGATCACCGGAGTACCGGCGACCATCGCTTCGAGAAACACCAGGCCGAAGCCTTCCACCAGCGACGGCATCGCGAACATATCGGCTTGCGCATACAACGCCTGCACCTTGTCGTTCGGCAGGCCGCCGTAGAACCGCACGTTGGCGCCGATGCCGGCACGCAGCGCCGACTGCTCGACCGCAGCCTGCTTGGCGTCCTTGCCGATGACGTGCAACAACGCCTGCGGAAACCTGGCGACGACCGGTTCCATCGCCTTGATCAGCACCGGCAGCCCCTTGCGCTGGAAGTTGGAGCCGACGAACAGGATGGAGGGCGACCCTTCGAGGCGGGCACCGGTTGGATCTCCTGTCCGCGCCGGCAGGTTCAAGCCGTAATACACGGTATGGGCGCGCTCGGGCGCAATGCCGTAATTGCGGATCAGCGAGCGGGTGACGTAGTCGGTGTTGGCCAACACCAACGGCAACGAGCGGATCGCCCATCGTTCCAACAGGCGCGACAGGTTGTAGAACAACCAGCGCACGAGCCAGTCGCTGTAGTGCCGGCGGTAATACAGCGGATTGGTGTCAGCTTCGACGAAGTAGTAGTCGTTCATCATGCCGGTGACGAGCGCCTTGCGACTGCGGCAGAAAAACGACTCGCGCGCATCGGCGAAATGAACGACGTCGAAGGTTTCCGCCGCCAACAACTGCTGTACCACCTTGTTGCACTGCCAGGACACTTGCAGCCAGTTGCTCATGGTGGGCGCGACGGTGATGGAGGAGCTGTCGATAAAGCGGACCGCTGGATGCGCCTTGTCGGCGGCCGGCGCGGGACAAATGACGCTGACGTGATGGCCGGAGGCAGCGAGACCGTTGATCAGGTTGGTGGCATAGGTGCCGAGACCGCTCCAGAAGTTGCCGAATTGCATGGTGACTACGCAGATCTTCATCGGGCCCTCCACCGCCATGCCGCCAAGGGTTTCACATTTGTCGTGCCGTGCAAATAGCGCTTTTTATGCCGGCACTTTTCCGTATAATTCGCCGCATGACGCCAAACGACACCCACGACGAAATTCCCAGCATAGTTCCCGAGCGGGACGAGTTGGTCCAGCATCGCAAGCAGTTGCGGGGTTCTTCACAGGCCGCCCGTAGTGCCGGCTCCGAAGCCCCGGGCCGTACCAGCGGCGTCGTGGTGTTCTTTCTCACCATCCTGACTCTCGGCATGCTGGGTACCGGCGGCGGTGCCTGGTATTTCTATCAGCAGAGCGAGCAGACCAAGGCGGATCTGGTGGCGGCCACCGGCCGTATCGCCTCGCTGGAAGGGACGCTGAACGTGATGGACGAATCCACCAAGAAGTCGGCGATGACGCTGCGCGACAAAGTGGACAACAGTGCCAAGGAAATCTCCAACCTGTGGGCCGCCCGCAACACCATCAAGACCGACGTGGACAAGCAGGGCGTAGCGCTGAACGCGTTGCAGAAAACCTCGAACGAGCTGGAAAACACCGTCAACAGCCACGGCCAGACGCTGACCCAGCACACCAACCAGTTGTCGACCGCACAGACCCGCATCGAGCAGGTCGCGAAGAACTTCGCCGGCATGGAAAATCTCGGCCAGCAACTGACGGCACTCAACGCCGATCTCAATCGCGTCAAAGCCTCGCAGACCAAGATCGAAAACGACGTGGAAAAACGCCTGCGTGCCAACGAGCAGGACATCGAGTCGATCAACGTCAATCGCATGCAGACCAATCAGACGCTCAACACGCTGCAGACCAACATCAACGCGCTGCAGCAGAAGGTAGGAAAGTAGCCGGAAAGTAAGCCGCCATTCCAGCTATAATCTCAGCCGCGCGGACGTGGCGAAATTGGCAGACGCACTGGATTTAGGTTCCAGCACCTCACGGTATGAGAGTTCAAGTCTCTCCGTCCGCACCAGATCTTCACTTTACCAGCACAATTTCATTGATCTACGCAATGGATGAGCTAATTACTGCAAGGGAACTGTACGTGAATGTGAAACCTGTACTGATCTGCCTTCTGTTGTTGCTGCCAGTCACTGTTGCTGCTGCGATACCTGATGACATTAGACCCGACAGCCCTGTTTATGACGCTGTAACCAACAAACTGACCATCAATTGCATCCTTAACAGTGGTTATCCAGGCAACGGATTGGCGCCAGCCTTTGCGGCTAGATTGAGCGCCATGTCGCCGACGATGCTGAGGCTTGAGTCTGTGCAAGCGCTCGGCAGCGTGCCAGCTGATTGTTACGACGATGTCAGCTTCACCTTTACGCCCACAGGTACAATAGCCACATTGCAACTTCGGCTTGCAGATGTATGGATCACCAGCCTGGAAGCCACTTATACGGTGCGACTCGCTTCAGACAACATTCAGGGGCTCCAGCAGTTGCGAGTAGAGTCCATGCAAGTACATGGCTCGCTGTTGCCTGACTTGAGCGTATCTTCAGGTGATCAAAGAGCCGTAGTGAATCTCTATGGGGCGTTTAACAGCGGGCTTGATGTAACGTTGCTCGATGAGCGCCAGCAACCGATCGCGGCCTCCAGTTTTACCGCCAATATCGATTCCATTGTCTTGCCTGTTACTTTCACGGGGAGCCGAAGTTTCTACCTCAGTGGCAACGATACTGCAGGTAAACCTGTCCTGGAAAAAATCACTATCCAGGTGTGTTTACCAACGGAGGTATCATCAGGAAGTTACTGTGAGCAAAGCGTGCCGGACAGCACTGTATGTGACGGCCCGGTAACCATCCAAGTACCAAGCGACATTGCCGGACTAGCTAACTGTCGCCGAATCAATCGCGACCTGACCATTAACAATGTATCTGGTCTAACCGATCTCACTGGACTCGAAAACCTTCAGGAAGTTGGCGGCACACTGAGCATTGCTAACAACCCCACATTGGAAAGTCTCAAGGGGTTAAGTGGTCTGCGGACCGTCTACACATTGTCCATTACTAACAACAAGACCTTGCGCAGTATCACTCCCCTGATAAGTCTGAGGAGCGCCAGATCTATAGAAATTAGCCAGAATACAGCGCTGACAAGCTTGAGAGGTTTGGACGGACTCAGTAGTGGTGGCGGGCTTACCCTGAGTGGAAATACCAGCCTGAGTGACCTGCACGGCCTCGATAATCTCAGCGATTATTCGCTCTCGATCTCCGACAACAGCCTGCGCAGTCTTGCTGGATTGGAGCAACTTCGTTACGCCTCCGCCTTGTATGTGAGAAACGAGCCGTTTCTGATGGATGTAACAGGCCTGTATTCACTTACAAGTGTTGACGTTTTGAAAATCATTGGCAATCCCGCCTTGCTTAGCTTGCATGGATTGGAAAACGTCAGAGAAGGTTCCGTAGCTATAGAAAGCAATGCGAATCTAACCGATGTTCAGGCCTTGAATGGAGTAACCAGCCTCACCTTTTTAGACATTGCCTACAATACTTCGGTACGTAGCCTTCCGGCGTTTGAGAATCTTGGATCTTTGGGAGGTTTGTATCTTGTAGGCATGTCTGCACTCGAAAATTTTTCTGGCCTGGGGAAGATTACGCACATAGACAATAATGCAGTAACTATCTCAGAGAACGCCAATCTCAAAACTCTCACCGCGCTGTCCAATCTCACTTACATGCGTGCAGATTTGATCATCGGCTCCAATCCGGCGCTGACTTCGCTGGAAAACTTCCGAAATCTCGCCACTATTGATGGTTCGTTGGAGATTGGTGGCAATTCCATTCAAAGTCTGACTCCATTCGCTGCATTGCAATCGGTTTACAACTTATCTCTGGGCAGTATGCCGCTTGTAACAAATCTGGATGGCTTCAATCGTCTTGAAACGCTGGGTAATCTGTCGTTGAGCGAGATGAGTGGGTTGAAAGATCTCACAGGATTAGGCAGCTTGACACTAATCACCGGAAACTTGATTGTGAGTGACATGCCGGCACTTGAAAGCATGCAGGGGTTGAACCAGTTGAAGCAGGTGAGGATGTCAGTTGCCATCCAGGGGGATGCCAAGCTGGTCAATTTGAAGGGTCTGGATGCGCTCGCGTCGGTAGGGGGAAGATTTGATATAACCGAAGATGCTTCGCTAGTGAGCTTGAGTGGCCTGAATAACCTGGCTGAAGTGAGTTACACCTTCGCGCTGGGGGAGAACCCGCAGCTTGCGACGCTGGGGGATCTGCAGAATCTCATTAAAGTAGGGGATTTTTACGTTTATTCCGATCCGGTTCTATCGGCGAGCGAAGTCAGCTCGCTTAAAGCACGCTTGGGTGTATCGCCGTAAAAGTCAGCTTGCCAATTAAGCCACCGTTCATCGCCAACTTGAATTTTTCGTGTCTGCTCCGATCTAAAACGACAGTAACAATCCTGTCGTAGAGGAGGCACCATGCAAAACAAGCTCGTAATCGCAGTCGTATCCACTGCTGCCGTGGCAGTGGCAGGGTTGGTGGGCTGGCAAAGCTGGAATACCCACCAGTTGCAACAGCAGGTCGTGCAGTTGCAGCAACAGTTGCAGCAACAGTTGCAGTCGCACCCCGGGTCGGCGGGCGCAGTTGCGCTCGCGCAGAATCCACCGGCTGCCGCGCCGTCATTGCCGGCGATTCCGTTGCCGCAGCAAGGCGCGTCACCACGTAACCCGCAGTCGCAAGCCGATCCGCTCTGGGGCGATGACGATCCGTTCGCCGAGATGGAACGCATGCAGCAACAGATGCATCAGCACATGCAGAGCCTGCTGTCGGGCATGGGGTCGGGCATGGGATTGGGCAAGGCCGGCGGTTCGCTGTTCGACATGGATCCGTTCCAGGGTGGTCCAGGTTTCGGCAGCAGCATGGGTTTCGGCGCCGAGCCCGACTTTGCCTTCAAGGACAAATCCGATCATTACGAGATCGCTGTCGGCATTCCTGACGGCAGCAATGTCGAACTCAATACATCGGTGCACGGTCACGATCTGACCATCGAAGGCAAGGTCACCAGCGACCAGCAGGACAACGGCAACGGTCGCAACTTCCGTTCGGTGCAGACGCAGCAGTTTGCCCGCACGCTGCGATTGCCGTCCGACGCCGATCCGCTCGGCATCGCCACGCGCAACGACAAGGGCCAGGTCGTGGTGACGGTGGCCAAGCTCGCCAACGGCAGCAAGCAGCCGGTGACGATGGCGCCGTCAACCGGCAAGATCGTGCTGTAGCGTCGCTAGAGTTTGACGATCAACCGGCCCCGGGCCTACCGGGGCCACGGTGAGGGCGCGTCTGTCAGGGTCGGTTGCAGCAGATAACACAAGCGGTTCAGCTTGCCTTCGAAATCGAAGCCGGTGGTCTGCCGCGTGATGTCCTTGATGTCGCATGCGGCGAGATGCTCGTCATACAGCTTGAACTTGCGGTTGTTGGTGCTGAAGTACAGCTTGCCGCCAGCGGCCAGCAGCCGCAGGCATTGATTGATCAGCGCCGGGTGATCGCGCTGCACGTCGAACACGCCCTGCATCTTCTTGCTGTTGCTGAAGGTGGGCGGATCGCACACGATCAGGTCGAAACTGCGTGCGCGCTGTGCCGGCAGCCACGTCATCACGTCGGCGGCGATGAAGGCCGCAGCATCGACGGCGAGCCCGTTGAGCCGGAAATTGTCCTTGGCCCATTCGATATAGGTATTCGACAAGTCCACTGTGGTCACCTGCGCCGCACCGCCGAGCGCCGCATACACCGAGAACGAGCCGGTATAGGCAAACAGGTTCAGCACCCGCAGGCCGCGCGCTTGCGTACGCACCAGTTGCCGAGTCGGCCTGTGATCGAGGAACAGGCCGGTATCGAGGTAATCCGACAGGTTCACCCGGAAGCGGGCACCATGCTCGCTGACTACGAGAGTTTCGCTGCGCTGCGCGAAATGGCCGTATTGCTCACGGCGATCGGTGATGACGGCGCGCTGCTTGATATGGATGTTTTCCGGTGGCACTTGCAGCACTTCGGCGATGCAGGCGCGGCTCAACGCCAGCCACTCGGCATATTCGGCGTCGCCCAGCGTGTGGTTGCGGCGGTATTCGGCGACGTGCACGTGCGCTTCGTACAGGTCGATCGCGAACGGGAACTCCGGCAGGTCCAGGTCGTATAGACGGTAGCAGGTGACGTTTTCATGACGCGCCTTGCGGCGCCGGTGCTGGCTGACCTTGCGCAGACGGTTGGCGAACATCTCGTATTTGGCGGGAAGCGGTGATGACATCGATGGCATATCCTGATTCGGTGTACGGATTTTATCGCCGCCGATTGCCTGCCGCAGCCGCTTGTGCCAAGTTTGCGCCGGTTGACCAATCAAGTCCGGAGTCCACGGGTGGCAGTAACCGACAAAGTGCTGGAGTTCCTCGAGTTCATGGAGGCCCAGGGCAAGCAGTCCGTAGCAGCGTTGCTCGACAGCCTGCTGCACAAAAGTCGCGACATGACCAATGCCGAGGCCGGCACCATCTTCATCCTGCACGCCACCCACGGCAAGCGCCGGCTCAAGCCGGTGTGCGTGCAGAACGATGCGGTCAAGGTGCGCAAGACCAACTTCGACGTGCCGGTCGGCAAAGGCACCATCGCCGGCCATGTCGCCTCGACCGGCGACATCCTGCTGCTCAACGACGTCTATGCGATTCCGCCCGGTCGCGATTACAGCTTCGATGCCAGCTTCGAACGCCCCGACTATCGTACGCGTTCGATGCTGTGTTTTCCGTTGCGCAACTACCAGGATCGCATCATCGGCGTGATCCAGTTGATCAATTGCCGGCCCGATCGCCGCAAGGCACCGGTGGCGTTTCCGCGCGACATCGTCAAGCTGGTGACGCCGATCGCCCGCGTCGCCGGCGGTTCGATCGAACGTGCGCTGATGCTCGACCGCATCGAACAGAAAAACGAAGCGCTGCGCGAACGCAACCGCCTGCTGGCGGCGCAGCGGCAGCAGATCACCGACCTGCAGCACGACACCGAGGAAGCGTTCCAGGTGTCGATACGACTGTTGGCGCGCGCGGCGGAGATTCACGACGAGGAAACCGGCCAGCACATCGTGCGCGTCAACGAATACAGCTACGAACTGGCCAGACTGGCCGGCATGTCCGAGGCGTGGTGCGACGAAATCCGTTACAGCGCGCAGTTGCACGACGTCGGCAAGATGAGCATCGATGCCGCCATCCTGAAGAAGAAAGGTCCGCTGACCGCCGAAGAGCGCAAGGAGATGGACCGTCACACCGTTTACGGTTACCAGATCCTGTCGGCGTCATCGCGCATGACGATGGGCGCCGAGATCGCCTACTACCATCACGAAAAGTGGGACGGCACCGGTTATCCGGTCGGCCTCAAGGGCGAGGCGATTCCGATATCGGCCCGCATCGTGCAGATCGCCGACATCTACGACGCGCTGCGGTCCGAGCGGCCGTACAAGCGCGGCTTCACGCACGAGGAAGCGGTGCGCATCCTCACCGAGGGCGACGAGCGCATCGATCCCAAATCGCACTACGATCCGCGCCTGCTGCAGTTGTTCACCGACAACCACAAGCAGTTCGCCGCGATCTGGGACCGCTTGCACGACTGAGGCGAGGCGTCAGATCGAGTTGCGTTTCAGCAGTTGATTCAGTTGGTCGAGATCGCGCTGCACGCCCGTCATCGCCGGATATACCTCCAGCACCGCATTGAACGCATTGCGCGCGCCGATCAGGTCGCGCTGGCCCAGCTTGACCAGGCCGCGGCCCGACAGCGCGCCGAAATGCAGCGGTTCCAGCTTCAGCGTTTGCTGGATGTCGCGCTCCGACGCCGCGTAGTTTTCCATCAGATAGTAAACGGTGGCGCGCTTGTTCCAGGCCTCCGCGAAGTCGGGCGTCAATTTGACGAGTTCGGTGAAGGTGGCGAGTGCCGCTGGCAGATCGCCGGCATTCAATTGGCCGACACCACGCATCATCAATTGCTGGGCATGCGGATCGTCGTGATGCAACCAGATGCGCCAGATGGCGTCTTCGATCGGTGCGGCAGCGGCGGGATCGCTTGCATCATGCAGCTGTCGGAACAGATCCGACAGGCGCGGATCGTTCTGGTCGGCGCCGGCCTGCATACCGTACAGCAGCGCCAGCAACAGCAAGGCGATTTTTGCCGGCAAACATGAGAAACGAGACGAGCGCATGACAACTCCCGTCGGCTGGAGAGAGCACCTTACTCTGGTATTCTTGCGCCAACAAGTTGATCGCAAACAGGAGTGATGAATGAACGCCAAATCCGCCTTCTTGCTGCTCGCTGCGTTGGCATTGCCGCCGTTATCGCTGTCGGCCGCCGATGCTCCGCCGCAACCCGCAGCGACAGCACCGGCATTGAATCCGTTGCCAGGCCTGGAGGCGCAAGCGCCGGCGTTGAAGCAAAAGACCACGGTGTTGCTGAAGACCAACGCCGGCGATGTCCGCATCCAGGTTTACCCGGCGGCCGCTCCCAACGCGGTGAAGCGTTTCCTCGAACTGGTGAAGAACGGTTTCTACAACAACACGCCGGTGTCGCGCGTCGTGCCGGGCTTCGTCGCCCAGTTCGGCATCAACTGGCGCAAGCCGTACCGCGCATGGGAAGAGAACTACTTCAAGGACGATCCGTCGCTGTTCGCGCTCGAACGCGGCACGCTGGCGTTCGCCAAAGCAGGTGCCGACCACAACTCGACCCAGGTCTTCATCAATTACGCGGAGAACAACCGTCTCGCGGTGAAAGCCTACAACTTCACCGTATTCGGCAAGGTGACCGGCGGCATGGACGTGGTGGACAAGTTCGTCGAAGTCGGTGAACCCGGCATGGGCCTCGATCAGGATCAGTTGTGGAATGACGGCGAAAATTACCTTAAATCGCTTTCGATCAAACCGACGATGATCCTGGCTGCCGAAATCGTGAAATAGCCCCCGCTTCGGCGGTCATGCCGGCGTCGACAGGTTCTGGACCAATGTTTATGCTGCCCAGAGGTCCCGGGCAGCGGAAACGGATGCAAGCCACTCACCCCCAAAGCGGTCGGTCATTCATGCTTGCGGCAGCGCTGCTGGCGTTGTGTGGCGTGCTGTCATCCGCCAGGGTCCATGCAGAGGACGGCTTGCGCGAGATCACCATCGGCACCGTCAACGGCCAGTTGCGGTTGGGCGCCGAAGCCGGCGGGCATGCCGAATTGTTCAACCAGTACCTGGATTCGCAGATTTCCGGCTACCGCTTCCGCGTCGTTCCCTACGACACCATCGACCAGTTGCTGAGCGCAGGCGAGGGCGACAAGATCGATTTTGCCTTCGTCACGCCGGTGGCCTACGTGCAACTGGCCCACAGTCATGAAGTGCGCACGCTGGCAACGGTCACCCAGGAAGTGAACGGCAACATGTATCCGTGGCTGGCCGGCTCGGTGTTCGTGCGCGCCGACCGTGCCGACCTGCAACAGATGATGGATGCCAAAAAGAAGAAAGTGGAGGCATTGTCGCCATTGGCGTTGGGCGGTTGGCTATCCGCGTTGCGCGAATGGCACAAGCTCGGCATCGACCAGGACGATCTGGCCGGGATCGATTTCAATTTTTCGTACGAAGGCGTATTGCAGGCGGTATGCAACGGCAGCAAGGACGTCGGCGTGCTGCCGTCCAGCATCTTCGAGGTGTTTCGCCACGATTGCGCCATGCCGCTGCGCGTCCTGCACATGCAGCCGGCCTACGAGAATCCCCGCTATCCGATCGACTTCAGCACCCGCGTCTATCCCGAAGTGGCCTTCGTCGAAATCACCGTGCAGGACGAACGGCTGGTCAATCAGCTGACGATGGCGCTGCTCGGGCTGATGCCGGGCAGCGAGGCGGCCAAGGCCATCAACGTCGGCGGCTTCACTCCGCCGCTCAAGTATGACTCGGTGGAAGCGCTGATGCGCGAATTGCAACTGGCGCCGTTCGGCGACGTGGAGCAGCAGACGATCAGCCAGTTCCTGCAACAGAACCGCGGCAAGCTGGCCATCGTGATGTTCATGCTGGCCGGGGTGCTGGTGATCGCCTACATCAGCAACGTGCTGTTGCAGCGCAAGGTCAGGCAGTCGGAATTCCTGCGCAACCAGATTTTTTCCAGTTCGCAGTTTGCGGTGGCCGTCATCGATGCCGCCACGCTCGAATTCGTCGACGTGAACCATGCCGCCGTCCGCCTGTTCGGTTATCGCCGCGCCGACGAACTGAAGGGCATGACGCCGATGATGCTGGCGCCGTCCGACGGGCAGGGCAGCCAGCAGGTCAACGACAGCATCGAAGCCATCCGCCGCGAATTGAAAGGCGGGCTCAAGCCGCTGGTATTCGAGTGGTCGTTGTGCCGCCCCGGCGGCGAACAATGGAACGCCGACGGCCACATCGTGCCGTTTCGCTGGGGCAACGGCCTGTACATGTTGCTGACGGTGATGGACGTCACCGAGCACAAGCGCATCCTGCGCGAACAGGAACGCATGCAGCAGCAATTGCAGCAGGCGGAGCGGCTGGAATCGATAGGCCGGTTTTCCGGTGCCATCGCCCACGACTTCAACAACCTGCTGACCGTCATCAACGGCTACAGCGAATTGCTGCTGCTCAATGCCGCGGCCGACGACGAACGCTTGCACGTCTATCGCGAAATCATCCAGGCGTGTTCGCGCGCCGGCGAACTCACCAACCAGTTGCTCACCTTCAGCCGCCGCCGCATGGCGAAGATGGAAGCGCTCGATCTCAACCGGCTGGTCAACCAGGCATCGTCGCTGTTCCGGCGTTTGCTGGGAGAAACCATCACCGTACGCACGCAGCTGTGCAGCGGTCCCGCGGTCACGCTGGCCGATGCCGGGCAGTTGCACCAGGTGCTGATGAATTTCGCCGCCAATGCGCGCGATGCGATGCCCGATGGCGGCGAATTCTTCATCAGCACCGTCCGCTGCCGCGTTGATGCCACGCAGGCCAGGCAACTCAACGTGGCGGAAGGCGATTACATCAAGCTGGAAGTCAGCGACACCGGCACCGGCATGACGCAGGAAGTACAGAGCAAGATCTTCGAGCCGTTCTTCACCACCAAGGGCGAGCGTGGCACCGGCTTCGGCCTTGCCACTGCCTACGGCATCGTGCGCCAGTGCCACGGCAACATCACGTTCGAATCGATGCCGGGGTTGGGAACCGTGTTCACCGTCTATCTGCCGGTGTCGACAGCGGCGACGGCAGCCGTCAACGAAACCACCGCCTCGCAGTCGTTCGATCTTGCCGGCCCGCTCACCGTGCTGCTGGTTGAAGACGAGCGCGAAGTACGCAGCTTTGCGTCGATGGTGTTGCAGTCGGCCGGTTGCAAGGTGTTCGGCGCGGAATCGGGTGCCGAAGCGATCGCGCTGGCGCGGGAACACGGCAGCGCCATCGATGTCGTTTTCACCGACGTCGTGCTGGGCGACATCAGCGGCACCAAGCTGGCCGCGCAACTGCAGGAACTGCTGCCGTCGGCATCGGTCCTGTTCACCTCAGGTTACGCCAACGACGAACAGGCGTTCGCGCAGTTGCTGCAAGGCCAGACCGGCTTCATTGCCAAACCGTATTCTCCGGCTACACTGCTGGCCCGAATCCGAACGTTGTCCGAGCACGGTCGCCTGCCTGCATGAATCATCGTCACATCCTGTTTGCCAGCCTCATCGGCACCACCATCGAGTTCTTCGATTTCTACATCTACGGCACCGCTGCCGCATTGGTATTTCCGTCGCTGTTCTTTCCCGGCAGCGATCTCAACACCGCGACTCTGCAGTCGCTCGCCACTTTCGCGCTGGCCTTTTTCGCGCGGCCGCTCGGCTCGGTGATCTTCGGCCATTTCGGTGATCGCATCGGCCGCAAGGCCACGCTGGTGGCGGCGTTGCTGACGATGGGATTGTCCACCGTGATCATCGGCCTGTTGCCGACCTATGCGTCGATCGGCATAGCCGCACCGGCGTTGCTCGCGCTGTGCCGCTTCGGCCAGGGCATCGGGCTTGGCGGCGAATGGGGCGGGGCGGTATTGCTGGCCACCGAAAACGCGCCGCCCGGCAAGCAGGCGTGGTACGGCATGTTTCCCCAGTTGGGCGCGCCGATAGGTTTCATCGTCGCCAACGGACTCTTCGTTTTGCTTGGCGCTTTGATGAGCGACGGACAATTTTTCGCCTGGGGCTGGCGCATTCCGTTCCTCGCCAGCCTGTTGCTGGTGTGGGTGGGGCTCTACGTGCGCTTGCAACTGACCGAGACGCCGGCGTTCCGCGCCGCGCTGGAGCGCAACGAGCGGGTCGAAGTGCCGTTGTGGTCCGTATTGAAAGATCACACCGGCATCCTGGTGCTGACGACTTTGGCGGCGGTTGCCACTTTCGTCGTGTTTTACCTGATGACGGTATTCACGTTGAACTGGGGCACCACCAAGCTGGGTTTCCAGCGGCAGGACTTCCTGATCCTGCAGATTACCGCGGTAGTGCTGTTCGGCGTTGGCATTCCGCTGTCCGCCAAAATTGCCGAACGCATTGGCGATCTGCCCATGCTGGTGGCGGCCACGGTGTTGATCATCGGGTTCGGATTCGCGTTCGGCCCGCTGTTTGCCGTGGCCGACAAGGGCAAGGTGCTGCTGATGCTTTGCCTGGGTCTGTTCGCGATGGGGTTGACTTATGGTCCACTCGGCACCGCGTTGGCCAGGGTGTTCCCGACCGCGGTGCGCTACACCGGCGCGTCACTCGCGTTCAATTTCGCCGGCATACTGGGCGGCTCGCTGACGCCGTATTTCGCCAAGTGGCTGGCGGACAATTACGGCATCGACGCGGTGGGTTATTACCTGTGCGGTTCGGGTGCGCTCACTTTGGCGGCGCTGCTGGCGATCCAGCAGCGCTACGCCGGTGTCAGTGGCAAGTGATGTTGATGGTCAGGTAAGCGCTGGCGTTGCCGCTCTTGGAATCGACGACGGTGTCGCCGCCATGATCGACGTTACAGTTCGACGGTCCTACCGTCGTGTAGTAGGTTGCGGCGGAGCCTGACTGATAGGAAATC